>JBEKYG010000156.1:0-8835 GCA_049511215.1 Acidobacteriota bacterium
CTTCATCACGACCGCGACACGGTACTACCAAGTGTATGACGCGACTACCGCGGCCATGATCCGACGCTCGCCGGCCATGGAGGCATTGGGTTTTCAATATACCTCGGAAGAGGTGAAGGAGCTTGTCGGGCTGGTCGGCCGTTCCGACATAAGCAGCATTCAGACGGAACAGGTAAGCCTGCTCATCCACAGCGATTTAGTCCGCGCCCCGGACGGGCGATCCTATCTCATCCAGATCGGCGCCTCAATTCGTCCCCGGGACACGGCGCTTACTCAATTGTTCCACATTTCTTTATGGCTGGTGCCCGCCGGCGCCCTGCTTGGGATCCTGCTGGGATGGTGGATGGCGAAACGCGTCTTGCGGCCAGTGAAGGCTCTGGGCGAGGTTGCCCAAGAGATCGGCATTTCCCAGCTTCACAGGCGATTGCCGGTGAGGGGCAGCGGGGACGAATTAGACCAGTTGGCTCTTACGTTTAATGAGGTCCTGGCACGTTTGGAGACAGCCGTAGGCCAGATGCAGGAATTTACCGCCAACATCTCGCATGAGTTGCGCACCCCGTTGACCGCGCTCAGGGGGGAAGCCGCGGTCGCGCTGGCCAATGCACGTTCCGAGAGCGACTACAGGCGCGTGCTGGAAAGCCAGCTTGAGGAGTTTGAAAAGCTCTCCCGCATGGTCAACCAGATGCTTACGCTGGCTCGCGCGGAAGCGGGCCAGATACCAATCGCTCACGAGACGGTGGATCTTTCAGCCCTGGCGCGATCCCTGGCGGAGCAGATGGAAGCCGTGGCCTGGAGTAAAGGGATCACGCTGACGGCTGAGTTGGATGGCAAAGTCATGGTCGTGGGGGACTCGGGTTGGCTGGAACACGTCATTTTAAATCTCCTCGACAATGCGATCAAATTTACCCAGGAAAGCGGCCGTGTGAAAGTCTCAGTCAGCAGCAGGGAAGGTGACGCGATCCTTGAGATTCATGACAGCGGCATCGGCATCTCGCCCGATGTGTTGCCGCACGTCTTTGAACGCTTTTATCGGGGAGACCCGTCGCGCTCCAAGGAACTGGAAGGAGCCGGCCTGGGTCTAAGCCTCGTCGAATGGATTGTCAAACAGCATCACGGTCGGGTGAACGTGGAGAGTCAGACGGGACACGGCAGCATTTTTCGCGTAGCACTTCCGCTGGCGCACCCCGGTTCCCCTGAACCTGTCTGAGATCGCCGGCGTTTCGCAGCCCCAGATTAAATAAAGATAATCTGCCCTTAATCGTGGCTTAATCATCCCTCTGATAAGCTCACGCATGGAATCAGATCAAATACTCAAAGGAGAGAAAAGTATGAAAAAGAATCTTGTTGTGATGATTGGATTGTGCTTGTTGCTTTCAGTTGCGGCCTTCGCCCAGACGAAGCCGGCCAAGAAAGTAGTGGCTCCTGCTCCCAAGGTGATGACGGCCACGGGAGTCATTAAATCGGCAGACGCAGCCAGCCTGGTTATTACCCACAAAGTCTCTGGCACGGACACGGATATGACTTTCGTCCTGAATGCCGACACCAAGAAAACCGGTGACATGACGCCGGGCGCCAAGGCGACCGTGCACTATAAGGTTGACGGCAGTACAAACACCGCGACTGCCGTGACTGCAACCCCTGCTCCCGCACCCAAGCCTGTTACTAAAAAGAAGTAACCGTCAGGTCTCGAACCGTTTCGGAATTCCTGCAACAACGTAGGGGACGCGAAGCTCGGCGTCCCCTTTGCGTTTTGTGAGGGCTGTCTCGATGCGTCGGAGCCACGGCTGCCGCGCGTCAGCAAGCCCTTACGGAGGGCAGCTTTCCGTCCTTCCTCCGGCCGGCCAATTTTCCAATAGCCACCGCGCGATCGATCGCCAGGGGAATTCCTTAGCACGAAAAAACAGGCCCGAAAATCGATCGCCAGGCCGATTTGTAGGCCCTCCGTGTTGCTCATCCCTTCCAATCAGAAAGACTTCGCCAGGTCCGGCCCTGATCCGGCCAGGCTCCCCCGCAGCTCCCCGGACTCGGCGGCGCGGTCGAGATCGGCCCTGGAAACGGCGGCGCCGAAAGCACCAGCGCGCTCATCCCCTACAACGTGAACACCCAGAGCATCCGGCTGCGGTTCTGGGACGGCCAGGACAAGTCGGTCATTGACAACATGACGATGCTCAAGGGCGACCACCTGTTCCAATTCGGCGGCAGCTACCAGCGCAATTTCGACTATCACATGCGCACCGACAACGGAGTCGGGCAAAACAACCAGATCGTCTACTGGGTGGGGGATTTCAGCCAGCTCAACTTCACGAACTCGCCCTACATCCCGAGCACTGTGCCGAGCTCTCAAACCGCCAACTACAAAAACCTCTATGGCGAGGTGCTCGGCCTCGTCCCCCAGACACAGGTGGTCTACACCCGCGCCGGCCAGGACCTGACGCTGCAGCCGATCGGAAGTGTTGCCACCAATCAGAGCATCATCCCTTATTACAACTTCTATTTCAGCGATACCTGGAAATGGAAGCCGAGCCTGACAGTCACCTATGGGATGGCATATGCTCTGGAAATGCCTCCCTACGAGCTCAACGGCAAACAGGTCGAGCTCGTTGACCAAAACGGCCAGTTGATCAACTTTAAGGATTACATCGCGCAAAGGCAAAAGTCAGCGCTCGCCGGGCAGGTCTATAACCCGCTGATCGGATTCTCGACCGTGCGCAATGTTGGCGCGGGGCTCAAGTATCTGTACAACCCGTTCTATGGCGGATTCAGCCCCCGTATTGCTCTTGCCTGGAATCCCCACTTCAAGAGTGGAATCATGGGCAAATTGTTCGGCGACGGCAAGACCGTGATCCGCGGCGGATACAGCCGGATCTGGGGCCGGATCAACGGTGTGCAACAGGTCCTGACCCCGATGCTGGGACCGGGCATGCTGCAACCCGTGATCTGCAATGGCGCCACCATTACCGGCCAATGCCTGGGAAACGGCCAGGCAACTCCAGTGAACGCTTTCCGCATCGGTACGGATGGCATGACGGCCCCGCTGCCGGCCGCCAGCCAGACATTTCCCCAGCCCTTTATTCCCGGCGGGACCAGCCCGAATGCGGGCGACTCCACGCTGCTCGATCCCACCGCCAAGCCGATCCGCACCGACAACTTCAGCCTCGCCATCCAGCGCCAGTTGTCCCACAAGGTGATGTTGGAGATTGGTTACATGGGGCGGAAGGCGGTAAACACTGACCAGATGATTAACCTGGACGCGGTGCCATACATGACGACTCTGGGGGGCCAGCGCTTTGATGACTCCTTCGCCAACCTGTACACCTACCTGTGCGGCGGGACCTACCCGTGCACGAGCACCGCGACCGCGGCCAGCGTTCCCAGCCAGCCATTCTTCGAGGCAGCTTTCGCGGGTACAACCTACTGCGCGACATACGCGAACTGCACCGTAGCGTTTGCCAGCAAGAATACATCGACCATCAAGACTGCCGCGGTTTCATCCCTTTGGGCCCAGGTCAACAATAATTGGACCCTCGGCCGCAGCATGATCAGCTCGACGCTCAATGGAGGCCAGAACCAAGCCGCTTCGATGACCCTGGTCTCCCCCGTGGGCTGGTCAAACTACCATGCCGGCTACATATCGTTCAGGACCAACGAATGGAAAGGCATTACCGCCGCTTCCCACTTCACCTGGAGCCGCTCGCTGGGCATAGGGGAACTGGCGCAGTACAACAGCTCGGCGACCACCCTGACTCCCTTTGACCTGAAAGCCAGCTATGGGATGCAGGGGTTCGACGTCAAATTCACCTACAACATGAGCATGTACTACCAGCCGCCGTTCTTCAAAGGCGTGCACGGGATCAAGGGCAGGCTGCTCGACGGCTGGACGATCGCGCCGCTGTTCACGGCCCAGAGCGGCGCTGGAACTGCCGTGAGCTACTCGGCAAACTCCCCCTTACAGGCTTTCGGCGAGTCCTCCTCCGCCTCAATCGGCGCAAGCACCGAGGAGGCCGTGTTCGCCAAGCCTTACACCGGCGGCAACACCGCCTATTACGGTGTCACAGGTTCCAACGGCGTCGGCACCAACAATCCTTACGGCGTGAACATGTTCAGCGACCCGGCCACGGTCTACTCACAGTTCCGCCCATGCATCCTCGGGAAAGATACCAGTTGCGGCGGCTACTACAACCTGCGAGGCTTGCCGCGATGGAACCTCGATGCGTCGCTCTCCAAAGACTTCGGCATCATCGGTGAGCGCGTGCACGCAACGCTGACCTTCATGTTTACCAATGTCATGAACCACCTCGTGTTGGGCGGTCCGAGCCTGAGCCTGACCAACCCGACGCAGTTTGGCCGCATCACCACGCAGGCCAACACGCCCCGGAACATGGAATTCGGCCTGCGCATCAGCTTCTAGAAACACTCCTGTTCACTTGCGGTGAGAAGGGGCCGGGCAATCGGCCCCTTCTTTACTTAGGTGCGAACCTTGGCGTCCTCAGCGTCTTTACCGTAGATCCCAAAAATCCGCCGCATAGGGGCAAAGACCGCAAACACACTCCACGAATTCCTCCGGCGGTAAACCTCCGGCTCTGCCGAAGGACTCGCGCAGTTTGACAATTCCGGGAGTAACCGGGCGATGAGTTTTCAATAAGTTATCCGTGTTGAATCGGGAAATCCAGCCCCGCAGGGGCGGCGCAGGCTGTGTCGCCCCTTATAGTTGTTCCGCACCCGATTTTCCCCCCGCGTCTGGAGTGAAGCGGAAAGTAGTGGACGTATCCCCCTGAATTGGGCCACAATTAGTTTTTGAGATTGCAAGCAACACCCCGAGGCCGGGACTGCGCCCGCTTTGTTTTGCGCCAAGTATTGGCGCTGCCTTATAACATCCAAACCACCTGAACGCTCTTCTTCGCTGGTATTTGTTTCAGCGATACAAGAGTTGTTCCGGGATAGATAGCCGCTGAAGTCCGGTGACGGGCGCGGAATTGTAGGAGAAGCGTCGCGGGAAAGGACGAATCGATCCCGGCAATCCGGCGTCTGAGAACGAAATTCATCTGATTTTAGCCTGAAGCGTCTGGACCGGATCGTTGAGGATGTGTATCATAATTGGTGAACCCCGTCCTTGCAGGTCTTCTCCATAACAGCGTCTTTAAGGAGGATAATGAGCAGAAAGTATCGCCAGCACGGCTATCAGGATGATGACCGCGAGAGGAAACCGAAACCACCGCCGCGTCCCCAGGGTGCCGGAGGACGCGTCGAAACGCGATTCCATTTGATAACTCGCTGCAATAACTGCGCCGCGGAAATTCAGGTTACGGATCAGATCCAGGTGACAGAGCGGTGCCGGAACTGCGGGACCGATCTGCACACGTGCCGGAACTGCCTGAACTTCGATCCTTCGAAACGCAACGAGTGTATCAAGCCCATCGAAGTTCGCGTTCCCAACAAGAGCGCCAACAATATTTGTCCCTTCTTCGCAGCCAAAGTCCTGGTCGAAAAACATGGAAGCGGCGCCGCTGCTCCCAAGCCTGAAAACAGCCATCGGCAGGCGTTTCTGGATCTCTTCAAGAGGCAGTGATCGACACCCTCTCCAGTCGAAAGATTTTCGCCCACCTGTCGCTTAAGGCGCATGCCTTCCTGGTTGCGCCCTAGCCGGTCCGCGCCAACGCGATCAGGGCCTCATGCATCGTCAGGGCTTCCCGATTCTGCCTGAACCCATGGACGAGGCACGCGCGCTGCACGCGAGAAACCGTTCATACCTGGTGGTGGTACTTTTTAATAGATTGTCTCGCTGTTTCTCGAAGAGGAGGGGTGATGACCAGAAAAGAGCTTTCCACCTCTGGCCTTGATTCCAGGCGACGACTTGTGGCCTGGCTATGCCAGATTCCGGCGCTGTTAGCGATCCATGCGTTTCTTGAAACCAGGGTACGAGCCTGCGAGAGCACGATTGCTACCAGCTCGGCGGAAGATCAGACCGTGGATGTCAAGCTGAGTGAATGGAAGATCGAGATGCCAACCAAAATCTCGGCCGGATCTGTGGTCTTCAGGATTGTGAATGTGGGGAAGGACAGCCATAACCTCAAAATAGAGGGGCAAGGAATTGAAAAACAATTGCCCCACAATCTGAAGGCTGGGGAGAAAGCTGAACTCCAGGTTGATCTTCAGCCGGGCACTTACCAGGTATATTGCCCTGTTGGACTGGGAATCCACAAAAAGAGAGGCATGTACTTGCAGCTGGTAGTGACCTCGCTCGCAAAATGATCAGGCCATTGGCCAGGACCTTCTGCGATTCAGACACTGAAAAAAAGCGGCCACGAATAACGCGGCGCGGCATAGCCGCAACCAAAGGCATTCGCCGGGGGGGTGCAGAGAACGCAGAGGCAAAGGAAAAAAAGGGCCAAGGGGAAAAACCAGTTTTTGGCCCTTTGCCCCCTTGAAACAGTGTCTATATTTCGTTTACTCTCAGGTAATTGTGTAATTTCCGAACCGTCTGATTAGTGATTTGCGCTCCGCGTCAGCGCACTGAAGTGCCCAGGACCTCGCGAACTTTTTCAGGCAGGGAAGAGGTATTGAAGGGTTTATGCAGGAATATCGTGTTTGGCTCAAGAAGACCCTTGTGAAGTATGGATTCCTGGGAATGGCCGGACATGAAGAGCACCTTGATTTCGGGGCGCATAGCCATGATCTGCTTGGCCAGTTCCCGGCCGCCCATCACCGGCATGACGACATCCGTGACCAAAAGATGGATTGGGGCGGTGTGTTCCCTGCAGATCTCTAACGCCGAGGTTCCATCGAGAGCGGAAAGAACACGGTATCCATGCATACGCAGGAGGCGCCGCGCAAGCTCGAGCACGGACCGCTCATCTTCCACGAGCAGAACCGTCTCGGAACCGCTGCGTCGAGCTGCGATGGAGGCGCTTCTCCTCGGATAACATGGCTCACCCTCGACCCGCGGCAAATAGATGGCAAAGGTACTTCCCATGCCCTCCTGGCTTGCGACGCTGATATAGCCCTCACTTTGTCTTACTATTCCATACACCGTGGAGAGCCCGAGCCCCGTCCCCTTGCCGATCTCTTTGGTCGTGAAAAAAGGCTCGAACAAGTGTGAACGGACTTCCGCGCTCATCCCGCATCCGCTGTCGTTCACTGCCAGCATTACATGTTGCCCCGGCTTGGCGCCTTCATGCTCCAGCACAAAATCCTGGTCCAGATCGACATCTGCCGTTTGGATCGAAAGATGGCCTCCTTTTGGCATTGCGTCACGCGCGTTCAGGGCCAGATTCATGATGACTTGCTCGATCTGGCCCCGGTCTGCCTTCACACGCCCCCTCTGCGAATCCAGAACGATACTGAGATGGATATCCTCGCCTATCAGACGCTCCAGCATTCGCTCCATTTCGCGCACGATTTGGTTAAGATTGAGATGTTCCGGTTCGAGCACCTGACGACGGCTGAATGCCAGCAGCTGGCGGGTCAACTTGGCGGCTCTCTCACCGGAGGAGCGGATCTCTTCAACAAATCTCCGCTCGGGGGCAGACTCCTTCAAATCGTTCAGCAGCAACTCGGCATAGCCGTTGATGCAGGTGAGCAGATTGTTGAAATCATGGGCGATTCCCCCCGCGAGCCTTCCCACCGCCTCGATCTTCTGGGACTGGCGAAACTGCTCCTCCAGCCTCTTTCTGCTGGTGTCGTCGAATATGTAGCCCTTGATCTCCAGGAGCTTCCCTTGCTCGTCAAATTCACCGAACAGGTTCTCAACGACATAGACCAGCTTGCCATCTTTTCGCCGCAGCTCAGTCTCCCGGTGCTCCAGCTGTTTGTGCTCGCGGAGGAATTGGATGACGACTCCCCATTCGTCCGGATTGGGGTAGAGCTGGGCCATGGGCGTATCCATTGCCCCTCCCAGCGAATCAAATCCGAATATCTGCAGAAAAGTCGGGTTACATGACAGGAGCTTCCCCTCAGGGCTCGATATGTAAACACCACTTAGGTCTTCATCAAAGAATTTGCGGTATTTCTCCTCGGAGGCTCGCAGGGCCTGCTCCGCCTGTTTCTGCTCGGTGATGTCCTCGTAGGTTCCCAGCACGCCAATGACCTTTCCTTCCCGATCGTGCAGGGGTACTTTACTGGTTCGGACCCACAGGACCGTCCCGTCGGGTTTTCGTTGCGGCTCCTCAACTCTGAGCTCGGGCGCATCTGTCTCCATTATCTGCCGGTCATTTTCCCGATACAGTGGGGCCAGCTCCTGCCACGGCAGCTCAAAGTCATTTTTGCCGATGACTTCACGGGGGTGAGACCGGCCCGCATCATGAGCGAAGGCCTTGTTGCAACCGATGTACCGGTAGTTACGGTCCTTCCAGAACACTCGCTGCGGAATGTTGTCCAAGATCAGCCGGAGCATTTGCTGGGAGCGGTGGATTTCCTCCTCCACCTTCCTTTCCTCCGTGATCTCGCGCGCAATGCCTACGAGGTAGATCGGCTCGCGATTTTCATCGCGCACAATCGAGCTGGACAGATAGATGGGAAAATCTTGCCCGTTTTTGCGGCGGTTCAATATCTCGCCGCGCCAGCCGCTGCGGAGCGTGGCGGGAAGGATCTCCCGGGTGACCTCCGGCGGGTTGTTGGCAGAGCGTACCATGGTGATGTTCTTGCCGATCAACTCGTGCTCCTCAAAACCATAGGTCTGGAGGAACGCTTCGTTGACGAAGCAAAAATTGTCCGACATGTCCGTGATGGACACGCACTCGCTGATGCTCCGCAGAGTGTGCGCAAGGAGGCTGATCTCCTGCTCTACGCGCTTGTGCTCGGTAACGTCCAAAAGGGACACAATGACCTTGGAAAACGTCT
>JBEKYG010000157.1:0-8751 GCA_049511215.1 Acidobacteriota bacterium
CCACGGCCATTTGAAGTACGGCCCGCCGGGCAGGATGACCTTCATCTGCGGAAAGCGGTAGCGCCCCCGCTCGTCTTCGCTCAGCCCTTCGGAGACTGGATCATCGATCGTGGTCAGATTCCCGAGGCGTTGCGCCCGCCCGAAACTGGTTTTCACGGCGCGCTGGGCCTGGTTCACAACGTAAAACCCGCCGATAACGCAGCGCACCACAATCCAGCCGAAAAGCCCCAGGAGAACTCCCTGAAGAACCTCCATATGCGATTCCTCCCTGTTGTGTGATGGTTAGATGCTCTTCCGCCCGGCCAAGAAGATGGAAGATAGTATAGCATGTCTCCGATCCTCTCTTACTTCTGCAAGAACCGGGGTCAGATCCTCAGGCGCTCGATTCCGGGGAAGCCGTCGAAGCCCGCATCAAAACTCATGATCCGGCGGATGTCACGCTGTTCCATGACGGCAAGGTGGATGGCATCGCGGGGCGACAGGCGCCTGTTGCCCAAGACGATCTCCTTGGCGCGTCCGACAGCAGCTTCGTCGATAGGCAGCACCTCGTCCACAATGCCCAGAAGCGCATCAAACGCAGGTTGGATCGCATCCCGGCGGTTAATGGCGGCGTAACGATGGAGTATTTCCTGGAGCACCTCTGCATCCGTGAGCAGGCGCTCGCGCTCGGTGATGCATTGTTCGATCAGCCTTCGGGAGTCGGCTTTGTGCGGATGGTGAGCCCCCACCAGATACATGGGGATGTTGGAGTCGATGAAAATCACGAGCTGCCTCCAGCGCCGTAACCCTGCTCAATCTCCGCGATCATCTGATCGATATGCGCCGTCGGATAGGAGTGCCTGGCGGCCGCGCGCACGACTTCAAGCTTCTTTCTGACATCCCCAAGGGGCTCGCGGCTTCGAGCCGCCCGCAGGGTCTGGCGGACCCATTCGGCGACGGTCATTTTCTGAGCGCGCGCCACCCGCTGAATCTCCCGCAACTCCGGCTCCTCCAGGAGGACCTGCAGTCTTTTGCTCATTCACGGAGTATACACGACTCATTACCATGAGTCAAAATTCGCTCTGCGCTACTATCCTACGATTCATTGTTCTAAGGGAACCGATTCGTGCTCGTAAAGTGAGATTGACTCGGCCTAGAAAACAGGCCTGCCAGGCTCTAACCTGTGACGGGCACTCAACTGGTTAATCGTCACCCGGTAGTCACCCGGTCTTGACACGGCTGAAGGCTATCATTATATTCGCAAGCAGATCCGGGACTCTGAATTGAACCTTGCCCGGGACGCCTGTGATTCGGGTATACGAGAATGGAAATCAGAGGAATGGACGAAAAAAATCCGCCTGCCGCTCTATCCCAGCCCACCAACGATGAATTCGGCGAGGAACGGCTCATAGAGACTGCCGGCCTGGAGCTCCTGTCTCCCTCCATCATGAGCTCGATCGAGAGGCTGCCGGCATGGTACGCCCTCTATACGCGCAGCCGGTTTGAAAAGAAACTCATGAGCGAGCTTTCGGATCGCTCGATCGAAGTCTTCCTCCCAATGCGTGAGGTTCTCAGCCGGTGGAAAGACAGGAAGAAGATAATTTGGATCCCTCTCTTCCCGGGTTACATTTTCGTGCACCAGGTCGACACTCCGGCCAATCGCTATAGAGTCTTGAACGTGCCTGGAGCCGTGCGCTTTGTTGGATTCAACAGCCAAACTGTCCCGATCCCGCAGGAGCAGATCGACGGCGTCAGAAGATTCCTGGAAGCGAACCTCGCCGTGGACCCCTATCCTTACATGACGATAGGGCGGCGCGTGGAAGTGATTGCCGGTCCGCTCAAAGGAATTCAGGGGAAACTGGTGCAGAAGAAAGGGCGGTTCCGCTTTGTTATTCAGGTCGATCTGATCCGCCAGGCGGTTTCGGTAGAGATCGACGCCTCCGACGTTCGCCCCATCTGACGGGTGCCAAACCGAGTTTCTCGCGGCAAAGGAACTCGACGACCTCGAAAACAGCCGCCACGAAATACCCGACATGGACAAAAACGATTTCGTGCGCTTCGGGTATTTCGCGGTTTCCTCTTGGTTTGTCTCTGCCGGCTACTTGGAACTGCGCATCTGCAGCTGGGACAAAATCCGCGGGTTCTGCTCTTGGACTGCGAGTAGCGCATGGCATGCCGAACAATCCTGGGTAATCTGCTTGCCGTCCTTGCCGGCATGGTTGCCATCGTGACAGCGGAAGCAGCCGGGCGAGTTCATATGCCCGATATTGTTGGCATAAGTGCCCCAGGTAACCTTCATTTCCGGAAAGACATTCCGAAGATACAGGTTCTTTACCTCTTCGATGGATGTTGCAATCGCTTTTTTCTGCTTTTGGTGGACCTCAGGATATCCGGCGCGGTAGAAGTCGTCGAGCGCTGACGCGATTTGCGTCTGCGCGGCTTGGCGATCCGGATATTGCACCTGAAGTACCTCGACGGCCTTCTTTTTGATGTAGGGGAGGGTCGGGTCGATGTGGCTCTCGGACATAGCTTGATCTACGGCATCTGCTGCCGGACGGAGAGTGTGCGTAGGCCGGTTGTGGCAATCCACGCAGTCCATGACGCGGGGCGGCTTAGCCAAATCCTCCGGGCTTGCCTTCGTTTCAGTCGAGTTGAATTCGACGACGGTCCCGTCATCTTCGGTATACGACACCCTCGGAATTACCTGACGCGCGCGGTCAGTTGCCCAATACCTGACCCGGTTGGCGGGATCGAGGTGGCGTCCGTGAATTCCGACGGCTCGTTCCCAGGTCTTGCCGCCGATTTTCATCAACAGCACTGTTGTCGAAGGCGTGTTTTTCTCATCATCTCCAAAGGAAGTTCGTATCAATAGCTTGTCGCCCTGAAACATCTGCGGCCAGTGGCATTGCTCGCAGGTTTCCTGCGCCGGCCTGAGGTTTTCCACCGGTGTCGGGATGGGAGTTTCATAGGTGTGCAATGTAACCGCGATCACCTGGCGCACGCCGCTGAGCTTGGATCTCACGAACCAGGAGGCCCCTGGCCCAATGTGGCAGCTGACGCACTCGACACGCGAATGGGGCGAGTTGCTATAGGCGGTGAATTCGGGCTGCATCACAGTGTGACACGTCTGCCCGCAAAACGACACCGAGTCCATGTATGCCACGCCGCGATAGGACGCCGAGCCTACCATAACCACGTTCAGCATCGTAAAACCTGCGACCCAATAGATGGTTCGCCTGAGCACCGGATCCTGGAAATCGATCCGCGGGTAGACGGCAGGCAGGGCATGCCGTCTACCCAGTATGTGGCGGCGCCACAAAACGCCGATCGGGATTAGAATCAACCCGAAGATAAACAGGGCCGGAAGGATGAGATAGAAAATGACACCGAAGTAGGGGGGGATCCGCACATCCGTAATGATCTGGAAGGCCCAGAAGCCCACAAGGGTGATGCCGCCGCTCGTCGTGAGTACAGCGCCTATCAATGAGGCGACATTGCGGCCAAGAAAAACGAGCGGCCGCATCCAATGAGTGATGGTTTCCCGAACTGCCATGGTGGTTATCGGTATGCCTCTCCGCGGCCGGAAGGCAGGCCGCTGACAGACAGGGTTCTCAGGCCCCGAGGTTGTCGTTGATGCCGGGATAGACCAAAAAGACTCCAAGGCCGACGAGTCTTGGAGTCTTTTCGGTGTCGCAGTGAACCGTCGCGCTCGATCCGTGACGGCTACTGGAGCGCCGCCGGCCGGAAGTAATTCTCTAGTTGCCGTTAGGCAATCTTATTTCTGCGCAAGAGTCCGAATAAAGGCCGCGATGTTGGCTGCTTCAGAGCCGGCAAGCTTCACCGGTATCATTTTGCCTTTCCCCTCCAGCATGACTTTCTGCAGCTGGTCGTCGGGCATGCTCTGCACTTCCTTGGAACCGAGCGGCTGCATCTTGGCACCCAACACCTTCTCGATGGCGGGCTTCCCCTCGCCCTTATCGCCATGGCACGTGACACACTTGCCTGCGTACAACTCCTTGCCTTTCTTCGCATCTCCCGTGCCCGCGGCAAATAACAATGAGAGGGAGAACCCAAGGACGACTGCAAGTGCGAACTTCAATGAAAATTTCATATCTTCTCCTCAATAAACGAATCTACGATGCAGGCGAAGTTTAACACAATCGCTTTCTAAAATGGACTTCAGATGAGCCTCACAAAGGAAACATCTCATGCTTCATGAAACTGGCGTCCTTACGTGACCAGAGGTTCATTTGATCTTTGCGATGCGTCCCTTGGTGGGGAAGCGGGAAAACACAAGCGGATCATGGCCGGGAATCACACGCTCAGGCGCCCCTGCCAAAGACACCATCCGTTCGAGAGCCTTGACATTGGCTTCGTGGTCGGCAGCCTCGAAGGTCGGGATGGGAGTCTTGGTCTCCAGGTTGCGATATAGATAGCAGTTGTCGGATGCCAGCACATAGCTGGGATTTCCCTCGATCCGCACGTATTGAGATGCGTATGTGTGTCGCGCACCTGTGAAGACCCGGATGCCGGGCAGGATCTCGCGGTCGTCGCCGTCGATCAGCCGCAGCTTTCCCTGCGTGTTGCGGCGCAGCAAGTTCACCAGGTCCTCCGGATCAATGCCGCCGTGTTGCCCGCCTTTCTGCCAGGCGGGTCCGGTGTAATAAGCGAACTCATCCTTCTGAATCCAGACCACGGCGTTGGGAAAAAGGTCAATGCCTCCCATGTGGTCCCAATGAGCGTGGGACAAGATGATGTCGGTGATCTGAGCGGGATCGATTCCTGCGAGGCGCACCGCCTCGTCCGGGCGGATATAATCGCTGACTTTATACTGATCGATCCACTGCTGCCGGTGAAAGCCCGTATCCAGCAGGATGCTGCGGTTGCCAGCGCGTATCAGCCAGAAAATGAGCGCAATGTCGAGCTTTTCCGAAGCCGGAGCCCCAACGACCAGGCTTGCCACTGGAAACTGAGGAATCGTGCCGTAACGGATGGCCTCGATCGTGTAATCAGCCGCCTGGAACCCAGGGGCGAACGCTGCCAACACGCAAAATAACAAAACCAGGACCTTCATAGCCCGCCTCCCGGAAATCCTGTCATATTTCAGCGCCATTGTACTGTGGATCCCGGCACAGTTGTACAACTACTTAACCGCAGGTCCTTTGCCAGGCTGAGGGTCGGGATGCCGGGGCTGTCGTTGGCGACGGTCTACCGTATCCTCGAGTCCCTGGAGCAGGAAGGGTTTGTTCGCCGGGTGAGCACGACCGGGGACGTCGCGAGATTTGACGCGAACATGACGCCGCATCAGCACCTTGTTTGTCGACTGTGCGGATGTATCATTGATTGGAAAGTGAAATCGTTTATGCGGCTGAAGCTTCCTCGGCAGGCCATGACGGACTTTGTTCCCGAGACCTTAGAAATTCGCATCATTGGATTGTGTGCACGGTGCCGCCGGCCGGGTGGACGGCGGACGAAATCGAAACAAACTTTGATCTAATCCGGGGCGGTCCCTGCGCCCGGCTCTGAACACAAAGGAGGAGATAATGGCCCAACTAATGGGTTCCAAAACTCACGAGAACCTCAAATACGCATTTGCCGGAGAGTCACAAGCGAATCGCCGGTACCTTTATTTTGCAAAGATCGCCGACATAGAAGGCTATCCCGAAGTCGCCGGCAATTTCCGCGAAACCGCCGAGGGTGAAACCGGCCATGCGCACGGACATCTCGACTACTTGAAGAAGGTGGGCGATCCTGCAACCGGTCTCCCGATGGGGCCGACCTCGGACAATCTCAAAGCCGCGATTGCCGGGGAGACGCACGAGTACACCGACATGTATCCCGGCATGGCAAAAAGCGCTCGCGAAGAAGGCTTTGCTGAAATCGCCGACTGGTTTGAGACGCTCGCCAAGGCTGAAAAATCGCACGCCGGCCGTTTCACCCAGATGCTGAAATCGATCAGCTAGCGGCGGATTGCGTAATTTGCCGATAATCCCGGCAGCGGCACAACTTGGCGTGCCCCTGCAGACACCAATGGACCTAAGGGCTCGCGCAAAAATAACTTGGCATTTTGCTGCTGTCTCCCAGGCTTGAGGATCTTACGAAAGGGTGGCATAGAAAATTGCAAGCCTGGGAGCCAGCAGCCCTGCGGGGCGCGGCGGCGGGCGGGCATCTGCTGCGTTGCCGCTCCTCGACGATGTCACCACATCGCCTGCGTCGCGGCGCCTTGTATCTGCCCGCCCGGCGCTCGCGCCAAAATGCCAACTTATTCTTGCGCGAACCCTAAGCGGAGAGGAGAGCCATGAGCGAAGGCGTCAAGAACATCTCCTACAAGCCGACCGAGGGATTGTCTTACGACCCGATCGAAGAGAAGTATTGGCACAGAGAGCTACTCCATGGGGAAATCGCGCGGGTGTTTGAGATCTGCAACGGCTGCAGACTCTGTTTTAAGTTTTGCGGTACTTTTCCTGACCTTTTCCGCTTGATCGACGGGGAGAAGGGTGGAGATGTCCGAAAAATCACGGCGAAGGAGACCGAGCAAATTCTTGACACCTGCTTCCATTGCAAGCTCTGCGAGGTGAACTGCCCTTATACGCCGCGCGACGGGCACGAGTATCAGCTCGATTTCCCAAAGCTCGTCCACCGTTTCCGCGCGCAGCGAGCGCGGGAGAAGGGAATTTGTCTGCGGGATAGGGTTTTGGCTGATCCGGACAGAGCCGGAAGGATGGCGCGCGCCAGTTTTGGGCTGGCCAATTTGGCGAACCGGATGAAAATGCCGAGGTGGTTTCTCGAGAAGACGCTTGGCGTGCATCGAGAAAAATTGCTTCCGGACTTCGCGCGACAGAGTTTTGAGGCTTGGGCCGGAAAGACCGGCCGCATTGCCCGCCAGCCGTCCTGCGAAGTAGTCCTGTTCCAGACATGCTTTATAGAACACAACGCTCCCGAAGTCGGCAGGGACACCATCGAGGTCTTTGAGAAGAACAGAGTCGATATCAAATGCGCCAAAGGACTCTGCTGTTGCGGCATGCCTGCGTGGGAGAAAGGGGATCTCAAGTCCGTTCAGGCGCAGGCAAAGCGGAACCTGCGGGTGCTGCTCCCGTTTGCGGAGAGGGGTGCCAAGGTGGTAGTGATCAACCCGACCTGCGCGATGATGTTCCGGCGTGAGTACCCGAACCTTGTGGCGGCCGAGGATCGTGCGGCCGCGTCCAAGGTCGCGGCCGTGACCATGGAGCCGGCCGAGTTCCTCTGGTCCATCCGCAACGAGGATCGTTTCAACATCGACTTTAGGAGTTCGCCGGGCGGCCCCGTTGCCTGTCATGCGCCCTGCCACCTGCGCGCTCAGGCAATCGGCTTCCGCGGAAGGGACCTGCTGAAAAAAATCCCCGGGGTCCAGCCGGTGCTCGTGCAGGAATGCTGCGGGCACGATGGAACCTATGCAATGACGGTCGCAGGCTTTGAGCCTTCGCAGCGGGTTGGCAGGAAGGCCTTCGAGGAAATGAAGGAAACGGGCGCCGCGGTCTGGGCTTCCGAGTGCCCCCTGGCCGCAATCCAGTTCCACCAGCATGCCGGCGTCAAGCCATTGCACCCGATGTCGATTCTGGCGCGCGCTTACCGCGAAGACGGATTTGACAATAAGATCAAGAACACAGAGCCTGGGAGCCCCTCCTGATTTTCTGACGGACTCCTGGCGGGTACCTGTTTAGCCCTGTGGTCATCGAGATGTCCTTTAAAAGCAAAAAGCTGCCACGGATTCCACGGATTTTATGAAGGCACTACCAAAAGGTGATGTTTCTTGCCGCCTCCAGGATGCTGGCGAAGACGACGGCATCATTTGGTGCGCCTCGATACCCGCATGCCACATGCATATGGATCCGTGAAATCCGTGGAATCCGTGGCTGCTTTTGAAGGGGCTAACCAGTTACCCTGGCGGCGGCAGTCATGGAGAATTGGCCCTGCGGCTTTGCTCTGGGGCTGCGAACGCCGGTTCGAAAGGACGAGTTTGACCATGCAGATCATTCAGCGGAGCGATATCGTTGATTACCAAACCTATGAGGAGATTCGAGAAGAACTTCGGAAGCATATATTCGCCGTCAAGGCCCGGCGCCGGATCCATCTAGGTGACTGCTTTACGTTCCTGTTCGAAAACACCCTCACGATGCGCTACCAGGTGCAGGAGATGATGAGGGCGGAGAAGATGATTAAGGAGAAAGACATTCTCCACGAGCTGGAGACGTACAACGCGCTCCTCGGCGGGGAAGGCGAGCTCGGCTGCACCCTGCTGATCGAGATCGACGAGCCGGGGAAGCGGGCCGTAAAACTGCGGGAATGGTTTGAACTCCCCAAACACGTCTATGCGTTGCTTAAGGACGGGACTAAAATCCGCCCTACCTTCGATCTGTCCCAGGTTGGCAAGGAGCGCCTGTCCTCAGTCCAATACCTCAAGTTTCCTGTCCATGGAGCCGTACCCATTGCCATTGGCATTGACCTCCCGGGAGCCGAAGCCGAGACCAGGCTTGGTGAAGACCAGAGGGCCGCGCTAGCGGAAGATCTCGCCTGATCTGCCCTGCGAGACCCCGAGCTCGCCGGGAGCTTCACAAGTGTGACCATGCCGTAAGCGGCTCTGGCGGAGCGTTTCACCCACTACATGTGGAGGGCGCGCAGGATCGACTCGGTGAGCGTTCTGCGCGCCTCGTTGATCTTTGTGTTCTCCCGGCTCGGGTGAACCCGATTGGTCAGCAGAACAATGAACAACTGCCGCTGAGGGTCGATCCAGAT
>JBEKYG010000158.1:0-8729 GCA_049511215.1 Acidobacteriota bacterium
TGCTTCTGATATCCGACCATTTCATAGTAAGAGATACCCTGCCCCGCTTCGGTCGTCACGGCGAGCTGGTCGGTGTCCTGATCGGGGATGAAACCTTTCGGGACTTTTATGAACAGGTAAGCAGTCGCCGCCAGGACCGCAAAGAAAAAGACCATCGTCGCTGGACGATATCGAAGGACCACTTGGAGGCTGCGTTCGTAGACATGCAGCATGCCGTCGAAGAATCGCTCGGTTGCCCTGTAAAACCACGACCTCCTCTGTTCATGTGAGGAACGGAGGAACCGGCTGCAAAGCATCGGCGTCAGAGTGACGGAGACCACCCCGGAAATCAGAATAGCCACGCAGATCGTGACCGCAAACTCCTTGAACAGGCGTCCCAGCACGCCACCCAGAAATAGCACCGGGATGAAGACGGCAGCCAGGGAGAGGGTCATGGAGACGATGGTGAAGCCGATTTCCCGGGAACCCGCCAGTGCCGCATGAAGGGCGCTCTCCCCCATCTCCATATGTCGATAGATGTTCTCGAGCATGACGATCGCGTCGTCCACCACGAAGCCGGTCGAGAGGATCAGCGCCATCATGGAGAGGTTGTCCAGGCTATAGTTCAGCAGGTACATCACGGAAAAGGTGCCGATGATCGAGAAGGGCAGAGCGAGGCTCGGGATCGTGGTCGCGGAGAAGTTACGCAAGAAGAGAAATATCACCATCACAACCAAGCCCAGTGTCAAAGCCATGGTGAACTGGACGTCATGAAAGGAGTCACGGATCGTGTCCGACCGGTCATAAAGAATGTCCAGGGTGACCGAGGGGGGCAGTTCTGCTCTGAAGGTAGGCAGGAGACGCTTGACGCCGTCTGTGACTTCGATCGTGTTGGTTCCCGGCTGGCGCTGGATACCCAATACGATGGAGCGCTGGCTCCCGCCGGACTTGTAATACCACGACGCGGTCTTGTCGTCCTCGACACTATCGATGATGGATCCGAGATCCTGCAGGCGAACCGGAGAGCCTCTTCTATAGGCAACTACCAGGGGGCGATATGCGGCTGCGTTCATGAGTTGGCCGCTGGCCTGGAGCGTGAAGGCCCGCTGTGGCCCGACAATGGATCCCGTCGGCACGTTGACGTTCCAACTCTGCAGCGCAGTCTGAATCTCGTTGATTCCGATCTGCTTGGCGGCAAGCGCATGAGGGTCCATTTGCACGTGGACGGCGTACTTTTGAGCTCCCAGAATCTGCACCTGCGCCACGCCGCTGATTTGAGAGATGCGCTGTGCAACCCTGGTTTCGGCATACTCATCGAGCGTATAGAGCGGGAGGGTCTGCGAGGTGAGGGTCAGGTAGAGAATTGGCTGATCTGCCGGATTCACCTTGGTGAACGTCGGAGGCGCCGGCATTCCTTGGGGTAGAAGGCGCCCCGATTGGGTGATGGCGGCCTGTACATCTACAGCTGCCCCATCCAGGTTCCGGCTCAAATCGAACTCCAGAGTAATCTGAGTGGAGCCGAGTGAGTTGGTGGAGGTCATTGAGTTGAGCCCCGCGATCATGGAAAACTGATTCTCCAACGGGGTTGCCACGGCAGCGGCCATGGTGTCGGGACCGGCGCCCGGGAGGCTCGCCGTCACCAGGAGCGTAGGGAGATCCACATTCGGAAGATCACTCACCGCCAGCGATCGGTATGCCACCATCCCGAACAGCGCAATCGCGAACATCAGCAGGCTGGTGGCGATGGGACGCTCAATAAACCCTTGCGAAATATTCATTACTCAACATCCCTTAAGTCGATTCGAGATTCGAGATTCGAGATTACCCATTTCGAATTTCGAATCTCGAATTTCGAATCTTACTGCAGCACTGTTTCCCGTCTGCCCTTTCTCCAAATCTCCAGGATTTTCGCCATATAGGTGTAGACAACAGGAGTTAAATACAACGTAATCAATTGGGAGAACAAGAGGCCACCTACCACCGTAAGCCCCAGGGGCCGCCGCGCTTCTCCGCCGGCTCCCAACCCCAGCGAAATGGGCAAGGCTCCCAGCAAGGCCGACATTGTCGTCATCATGATGGGACGGAAACGAATCAGGCATCCTTCATAGATTGCCTCAGTCGGAGTCTTGCCTTCCTTTCGCTCCGCTTCCAGGGCGAAATCGATCTGCATGATCGCGTTTTTCTTTACGATTCCGATCAGCATGATCAGGCCCACGAAGGCGTAAATGTTCAGATCGACGTGGAACACGAGCAGCGTCAGGAGGGCGCCGAACCCGGCGGATGGCAGTCCTGACAGGATTGTCAGGGGATGCACGTAGCTTTCGTAGAGCATGCCAAGCACGATATACACAACCATCACGGCAATGATCAGGAGAAGTCCCAGGTTGTTCAGCGAATCCAGGAATGTCTTCGCAGCTCCTTGAAAGCTGGTTGTGATGGTAGCCGGCAGCGTCCGGCGAGCGACATCCTGAATCGCTGAAGTTGCCTCTCCGAGTGAAACTCCCGGCCGGAGGTTGAAGGAAATGGTTACCGAGGGAAGCTGCCCCGAGTGGTTGATGGTCTGGGGACCGGCATCGTTTGTGGTCCGGGCAAAAGTGGCCAGTGGAACAAGCTGCCCAGCCGTGGTTTTGAAGTTCAGCAACGACAGATAATCCTCATGCTCCTGGAACTTCGGCAGCATCTCGAGAAGCACACGGTATTGATTAGTGGGACCGTAGATCGTGGAGGACCATTGCGGACCAAACGCATCATACATTGCGTTTTCAACATCCAGGCTGTTCAGATGAAGCGCGGCTGCCTTGTCACGGTCAATTTCGACGTTGACCCGTGGAGTCTTGATCTGCAGGTCGGTGGTGACGTCCTGCAGAATGGGCAACTGAGCGATCTCCCGCTCGAGCTTTTGAGCCTGAAGATATAACTCCGCCGTATCCGGGCCCTGGACCGTAAAGTCGTATGAACTCTTGGACTGGCGGCCACCGATGCGGATCGCCTGCGGGATGGTCAGGAAGACGCGCACCCCGGGAATGCGGGACACTCTGGGCCGAAGCCTCTCGGCTATCTGGTTTACCGTAAACTGGCGATCGCGCCGCGGTTTCAACTGAATCGAATAACGGGCCGTGTTGGAATTGCTCACGCTCGGAATGATCGTATCTACGTCGGGATCCTGGCGAAGTATCTCCGTAACCTTTTGCGAATAAGTCACCATCTGATAGTAGGACGTCCCCTGCGCTGCCTCCATGGTGGCGGACAGCTGATCATTGTCGACGTCCGGGATGAATCCTTTGGGCACGATGAAAAAGAGATAGGTAGTCAACGCCAGTACCGCGCCAAAAACCCCGATCATGACAGGACGATGACTCAAAACCCAGCGAAGGCTCATATCATAGAGGTGGAGCAAACCTTTGAAAAACTTCCTTTTACTCTCCCGCTTTTCGTCGAGTGGGCGCAGGAAACGACTGCACAGCATCGGAGTCAGTGTGATGGAAACAAGCCCGGAGGCCAGGATGGCTACGGTAATGGTAACCGCGAATTCTCGGAACAACCGGCCCAGGATTCCACTCATGAACAAAACGGGGATGAAAACCGCCGCCAAGGAGAGGGTCATGGATACAATGGTAAATCCGATCTCCTTCGAGCCGTTGAGCGCTGCTTGCAGAGGCTTCTCCCCTTTTTCCATGTGGCGCACGATGTTTTCCAGCATGACGATCGCGTCGTCCACCACGAAGCCGATACAGAGGATCAACGCCATCATGGACATGTTATCCAGGGTGAAGTCCAACATGTACATGACGGAGAAAGTCCCCAGAATAGATAACGGCAAGGCCATGCTGGGGATCATGGTAGCGGACGCATTTCGAAGGAAGAGGAAGATTACCATGATCACGAGACCCAGCGTCACCGCCATGGTCATCTTTATGTCCCGGAAAGCTGCGCGGATGTTTTTCGAAAGGTCGCCACGAATATTCAGTTGCACGGCGGGGGGTAATTGCAACTGGATCGCCGGCAGCCGCTGCTTGATGTTGTCGGTGACTTCGATCACATTGCTCCCCGGCTGGCGCATCACCATCAGATTGATGGCGCGGGGGCTTCCGGCGGAGGTAACGAACCAGGAGGCATTTTTGTTGTTTTCCACATCATCGATAACGTTGGCCACATCCTGCAGCAATACGGGTGTTTTATTTCGGTATGCGACCACCAGCGACCGAAACGCCGCCGCGTTCATCAGCTGCCCCGTGGCCCGGATGTTGTAAGCCTGGTGCAGGCCATAGAGCGTCCCGGTAGGAATGTTGACGTTCCAGCTGCGCAGGGCGGCATCCACCTCATTGATCCCGATTTTCTTGGCAGCAAGCTTTTCGGGATCAACTTGCGCGCGCACGGCGTATTTCGTGGCTCCCATGATCGTCACTTCCGCTACGCCACTCACCATGGAAATGGGTTGTGCCAGCGTAATCTCCGCGTAGTCTTCCAAGGCCGAGAGGGGGAGCGTGGAGGAAGTCAGAGCCAACGTCATAATCGGTGTGCTGGCCGGATTGGTCTTTCGGAAGGAGGGGGGGGAGGGCATTCCCGCCGGCAGCAGCGGCATGGCCTCGCTGATGGCAGTTTCGACATCTACGGCGGCCCCATCGATATTCCGGTTCAGGTCGAATTGCAGGGTGATTTGCGTAGATCCCTGCGAATTCTGCGAAATCATGGAGTCGATCCCGGCGATGGTAGTGAATTGACGTTCGAGCGGGGTTGCAACCGCGGAGGACATTGTCTCAGGGTTGCCGCCGGACAAGCCCGCCGAGACATTGAGGGTTGGATAATCAACGTTCGGCATGTCGCTGACCGGCAAAGCGCGGTAAGCCAGTACGCCGAACAACGCCATCGCCAGCATCAGCAGACTGGTGGCGATGGGACGACGTATGAAGATTTCCGAGATATTCACCGCAGGCTCCCCTACCGTCCCGCTCGATTACCTCGCGGGGCGCCACCCGTCCCCCTTGGAGAGCTGCCGGAGCCGCCGCCCATTTGTACGCGGCTGCCCGGCGCCAACCGGAGTTGTCCTTCGGTGACCACCGTTTCGCCCACCTGCAGGCCTTTTTCGATCACCAGGTCCTGATCGACCCTGACTCCGGTAACCACGGGCCGGGATTCCACGGTGCGGTCCGGCTTCACCACAAAGACATACGAGCCATCCTGCCCTGTCTGAACGGCCTGGTTGGGTACAATCAGAGCATTCGATTCTGTTGCGAGCCTCAGTGTGACCCGCACAAACTCTCCCGGCCAGAGCTTATGGTCCAAATTTGGGAAGATGCCTTTTAGCCGGATCGTCCCGGTCGTTGCGTCCACCGAGTTGTCGATAAATGCAAGCTCCCCGATTTCAGGGGAAGAGGAATCATCCTGGGAGACTGCCATAACCATCTGGCCTTTTTTGACCGACGGCAACTCCGTTTCCGGAACTGAGAAAGTCACATAGATGGGCTGTACCTGATTGATCGTGATCAATTCGGTCGTACTGGCAGCAACCACGTTACCTTGCTTGACATTGAGGTTGCCGGTGCGGCCGTCAAGCGGAGATAGGATAGAGGTATATCCGAGCATTACTTTTGCGTACTCTACCGCTGCTCTGGTCGCGTTGATCGCCGCCGTGGCACTCCGGATGGCAGCCCTGTCGGCACGGACCGCCGCCGATACAGCCTCGGCATTGGTTCGGAATTGCTCGGCCTGTTCCTTCGAAACCAGGCCCTTCTCGAGCATTTTTGAATAGCGATCTGCCTCGGATTGGGCGTATTTCTCGTTCGCTTCGTCCCTGGCAAGGTTGGCCTCAGCCAATCCCTGCGCTGCCTCATCCTTGGCCAGATTGGCCTGACTCTGGTTGAGTTGGGATTCCAGCATCCGCTTGTCGATATCGAACAGCGGATCCCCCTTTTTGACAAAGTCCCCCTCATGGAAGTAGACGCGCGTCAGCTCCCCCGCAACCTGCGATTTTATGCTTACCGTCAGGCAGGATTCCACGTTGCCCACGACTTGGATATCGACGGGGACATCCTTCTGGACGACTTTCGTCACCGTCACCGGCGCAGCACCGCCGCCCTCCCCTTTCTTTGCAGTGGCGGGAGCCGCCTTGCTCGCACAGCCCTGCCAGATCAAACAGCACGAGAGCAAACAAAATGCCGTAAACGGAATTCGGTAGCAGCCATTGATTAAGTATTTGTAATTACCTGATATCATCGCCAGACCCAGACCTCCTTGCGGCGCAATTGGATACACATGGGGACCTCGCGCCTCGAGTACGAAACTTCATTCTTTCTATGCTTACAATCTTCCAATAACAAACCGCCAAAAAGGACCCCCGGAATCATGAGTGAAGATCAATGATCGAGGGAAGACGTCTGCAGCACCTCAGTTGCATTGACACGTACCTCCCACTGAGCCCTTCTATTATGTACGCAGATATGGTCCAGGTTGTGTTGGTCTTTTACTGCGATTCAAAGATGTCGAGCAAAAGACAGCCACGAATAACACCGCCTGAGTCCCTTGAGGCCTTTGCCCTCTTTCCCCTGAGTTTGAGAGCTGAGTTCTACAGCGACGGCAAACGAACGGCCGCGTCGGCCGGGCGAGCTGATGGAGCCTTCGGCAGTTCAGGAGTGAAATCCTCTCCGGGATTGATGAACTTATCGCTCTCGAAGTGGTACTGCTTATCGTAGAGTTGCCGGTAGCGGCCGTTGGCCGCGAGCAGTTCCGCATGCGTGCCGCGTTCGACGATCTCGCCGCCTTCCAACACGAGGATCTGATCAGCGCTGCGAATGGTGGAGAGCCGGTGGGCGATCACAAACGTGGTGCGTCCGTGGCGGAGGCTCCTGAGACCATCCTGGATCATCATCTCGCTTTCGCTGTCCAGACTGGACGTTGCTTCGTCCAGGATCAGAATGCGCGGATCTGCCAGGATGGCGCGCGCGATGCCGATCCGCTGCCGCTGGCCGCCGGACAGCTTGATACCGCGCTCGCCGACTACGGTGTCGTACTTTTTCTCGAAGCCATCGATAAATTCCTCGCAATGCGCGATGCGCGCAGCCTCGCGGATCTCCTCGCGCGTGGCCATAGGTCGCGAGAACCGGATGTTGTCGGTAATCGTGCCGTCGAACAGAAAGTTTTCCTGCATCACCACGCCCAGGTGCGAGCGATAGTCGCGCAGCCGGACCGAAACCAGATCGACGCCATCGATCGTCACCCTGCCCTGGAGCGGACGATGGAAGGCCATCACGAGCCCGATGAGCGTGCTCTTTCCCGAACCACTAGAGCCCACCAAAGCGGTCGTCGAGCCGGCCGGTGCAGAAAAAGAGACGTTCTTCAGCACCGGCGCGCCGCTGTTGTATTCGAAGGTGACATGATCGAAAGTAATGTCGCCACGCACGGAAGACAGCGGCAGCTGTGTTTTGTCGTTCCCATCCTCGGTAGTCATTTGCTTAATCTCGTTGATGCGGTCGAGACCGGCGAATGCCTCGGTGATCTGCGTGCCGATGGCGGCAATCTGAACGACCGGCATGGCTAATAGCCCGGTGAAGACGGTATACATCACCAGGCCGCCGAGTGTCATATTGCCCGCCAAAATGGCGCGCCCGCCGACCAGCATGACAATGACGCCAATGGCGCCGACAATGACGCTGGAACCGGCCCCAGTGGCAGAAACACCGGTGATCGACTTCGCCACGT
Organism: Acidobacteriota bacterium; assembly: GCA_049511215.1. Classification (GTDB taxonomy): domain Bacteria; phylum Acidobacteriota; class UBA6911; order UBA6911; family UBA6911; genus JAFNAG01. Next base: position 7,675 of record JBEKYG010000158.1, read on the forward strand.
TGCGGAACAGTCGGTGAACGCCGTGGGTAAATACAATCTGCTCGCGTTTCTCCGCGGTATAGGACTTCACGATGCGAATGCCGCCGAGGGATTCCGCGAGCCTTCCGGTGACTTCCGCATTGATCTTCCCGCGTTCGCGAAACAGCGGCCGCAGTTTCTTGAAGGCCATGGCCAAGATGCCGCCGAAGGACCCCAGCACCACGAGCGTCGCCATCGTCATTTTCCAGTTGAGATAGAAGAGTACACCCAGGGCAAGAATGCCCGTGACGATGGAGCCGGTCAACTGCACCAAGCCTGTCCCCACCAGGTTCCGGATGCCTTCGGCATCGGTCATGATGCGCGAAATGAGCACGCCGGTCTGGGTGGAATCGAAGTATTGCACCGGAAGGCGTACTACGTGGGCTTCAACGCTTCGACGCATGTCGGTGATCGCATGCTGCGCGGCAACGCCGAGTACCTGGGAGAGGGCAAAGGAGGTGGCCGCATCGATCAGCGTAGCAATACCGGCGGCCAGAGCCAGCCAAGGGAGCAGATCGTAGCGCTGTTTTCCAATCACATCATCGATCAGATACTTTGAACTGGCCGGCAAAACCAATCCGGCCAGACGGCTGATCAGCATCAGACCCAGCCCGAGCGCCAGACGAGCGCGATGCTCTAAGATCAACCGGCGAGCTTCACTCCAGGCTTGCGACCATCGAATCTTCTTTTTTTCGGCCAAAATCAATCCTCCGTCACCTGGGACTCGCAGATCATCAGCGTCATGCAAAAACGAAGCGGCATGCAAGAAAAGATGCCGGCATTCGCTCGCCCGAACTCAGCCGTCCAAATCGAAGCGCGTGACGCTCACTATGGTAGTACCTGTGCCTCAAACTGCGAAGGCCAAATCGCGATTGAAACAGCTCCCGGACGGGCTCCTACTGAGTCTCGCCTATTATAGAGCCTGTCCCGAAAGTCGGAGATCCTGCCCCTACAAGGCGGGGACGGGATTTCTTCCTCTCCAAGAGTGGCGAAAACCATGAAAAAGGGCAAAAATGATGCGTTATGTTTTTTGATCT
>JBEKYG010000159.1:0-8716 GCA_049511215.1 Acidobacteriota bacterium
CTGAAGTTAGTTGCCTTGCCGCGACAGGACTACACGGTTTCCCCCTACGAAGAGACGCCTTTGCATCAGTGGTTCGTATCGAAGGGAAAAGGCACAGAGGGTTGGGCATTATCTATGCAAGAGGCAATTCTGTAGTCGGGCTCAAGCATATGCTGTTTGAGCGAGAAATCGATTCCCCTCAAGACATTTTTAATGCGCTCTTCGACGCCTGGTTAAAGCTATCAGATGAAGGTCGAAATACTTGTGTAGTCACAACCTGGACCGGTTACCTCCCTGGAGCGGCGAGTTTGAGCAAGGCTGCGGTTCATCTTAGTTGTGGAGCATACCGAATCAGTTTGCTACGCAACGAATTTAAGAGCATTGACGGAGAGGCAGTGGCGGGATACTCGGCTTGGGAAGAGTTTGGAACAACCGATTAGCTGAAGGTGGAGGGCGCTGCAATGAGGATTAGCGAGCGGGGTATTAAGCGCAGAACTGTCATTGAGGCGTACGCCAAATACGACTGTTCAAAGAAGGGCCAAACCGATTGCGTGCGATTCTGCTTTCTAAGGAACCCCTGGAGCGCCCCATTTGTCACGGGTGGCCGCTCTACTCGTTAGTGACGGGCAGGAGGGCGGCAGCACAGAAGCAGGCCAAAGGCATGAGCGCTGCAATCCACAGGACGACGAGTAAACCAAAATGGTCCGCTACCCAGCCAAGCAACGTAACCGCTAACCCGCCTGTGCCGATGGCAAAGCCGACAATCAGGCCGGAAGCCAAACCTGTGTTGCCGGGAAGGTAGTACTGCCCGAGCACCACCGAAATGGTAAAGGTCGAAACCAGCACTCCGCCGAACAGACCGAGGAACACCAGAGCCATGGCGCCCTTGGTCAAGAGAAACAGCGAACCCAAGGGCGCCGCGACCAGGAACCCCCATAGCATAAAGCGCCGCGCACCCCAGCGATCCGCCAGCGGTCCGCCGATCACCGTCCCGATCGCCCCCACCCCAAGAAAGACAAATAAGGGGAGTCCGACACTGCGCGGGTCGGCTTTCAGATAATCGATATAATAAAATGGAATGAAGGTCGTAAACCCGAGTTGTGCCCAGGAACGGAGTGCCACGACCAGGATGAGCAGAGCAATGGCTCCCGGCATGTTCTTCCCCTGACGTTGCGCGGAGGCATGCGCGCCGCTTCTGACTTGAGGGACGGAGAACTGAGGCAAAACCAACAGGAGCAGCCCTGACATCAGTACTGCTGGAATCAGCAATCCCAGACTCCCCCTCATTCCATAACCAGCAATCAAAGCTGCGATGATGGGCGGGCCGAATGAGTTGCCCGCATTGCCTCCTACCGAAAACCAGGATATTCCGGTCGCCCGTTTTGCGCCCGCAACGCTCGCCGCCGTCCTATACCCCTCGGGATGATACGAAGCCACTCCAAGCCCCATGACGACCAGAAGCCCGAGCAGCATCCAATAGTCGGGCGCAACACCTGCGAATGACAATCCCAAGCCCGCCAACAACACTGACAGCGGAAGCATCCACCCCCGTGCCTTCCTGTCCGAGAAGTAGCCAAAAATCGGCTGGATGACCGATGAAGTGAGGTTGGTGACGAGCACCAAGACCCCGACGGTGGCATAGGACAGGTCATGCGCGACCCTTAAAAAAGGGAGGAGCGCGGGCAATGCACCCTGATTGATGTCGACCACCATGTGGCCCAGGCTCAGAAGCGCAATGATCCGGATGTTGGGCCGCGCGAGGGACCTTGGGATCGTGGCCCCAACTTCAGACATGACACTCCTCCAAAAACAAGACCGAAAAACACACGAGTTACACGAAAGCGGCTTCGTGTGCTTCGCGTGTGTCGTGGTTTCTGATGCGCAGCAGAAATCGGCGCTGGTCAGCGGCTTTCCTCAATTGCCGGCCAATTTGAGCAGATCTTCCTCGGTAAGCTGCGCCACGCCCAGCTCTCTAGCCTTGCTCAGCTTCGAACCCGGATCTGCCCCCACAACCAGATAGCTGGTTTTCGAAGAGACGGATGCTATGACCTTCCCGCCATGCTTTTCAATGAATTCGCTTGCTTCCTTCCGGCTCAGCGACGGCAGCGTCCCGGTGATGACAAAGGTCATGCCGACAAACGGCCCGCCGCGTAGTGCTGCATCGGCAGAGAGAGTAAATTGCAGCCCCGCAGCCTTGAGCCTCTGGATCAGATTCCGGTTTTCTTCCACATCGAAGTAGTCTCGGACGCTGCGCGCGATTTCAGGACCTATTCCTTGCACGGCAGAGATCTGTTCCTCTGTGGCGGCCATTAAGGGCTCCATGCTACCGAATGCCGAGGCCAACAACTCGGCAATGCCCTCCCCCACATGACGGATGCCGAGTGAAAAAAGGACGCGGCCGAAAGGCTGGGACTTGCTTTGTTCGATGCTTGCCAGCAGGTTGCCGATCGACTTCTCCTTAAAGTTGGGCAGGCGCGCGATCTGCTCGCCCGTCAAGTCGTACAAGTCAGCCGCATCGGAGATCAGGTTGAGGTCGAGCAGCTTTTCGATTGTTTGGGGACCGAGGCCTCGAATGTCCATGGCTCCCTGACTCACGAAGTGAATCAGAGATTCCAATCGTTGGGCCGGGCAGCGCGGATTTCGGCAATATGCCATGGCCTCGCCTTCCTGTCGTGCGACAGGTTCTTGACAGGCTGGACACGTATTTGGGTAATGAAATTCCCGTTCTTCTCCTGTCCGTTTCTCGCGCACGGGCCCGACAACCTGGGGGATCACGTCGCCCGCCCTCTTGACGATGACCAGGTCGCCTTCGCGGATGTCTTTGCGCCGGATATCATCCTCGTTGTGCAGCGTGGCCGTGCGAATGGTCACCCCGGCGAGCTGCACGGGCTCGAGAATCGCATAGGGATTCAAGGCGCCCGTGCGCCCGACGTTGATGTCGATCTTGAGCAGGCGGGTGGTCGCGAGCTTACCCGGAAATTTGTAGGCGACAGCCCAGCGCGGATCGCGGCTGACGAAACCCAGACGCTCCTGATAATCGAGGCGATTCACCTTGACTACCACACCGTCGATCTCGTAATCGAGAGAATCGCGCTTTTCCTGCCATTCGCGGCAAAACTGAACGACGTCCTCGATCGTATCCTGATGACGGTGGTTCAAGTTCACCGGAAAGCCCCAACCGCGCAGCTGCTCCAGGACTTCCAGTTGAGTCCTGAGCTCGACCCCTTCGATATAGCCGATGGCATAGGCAAAAAAAGCCAGCGGCCTGGCGGCGGTGATACGCGGGTCGAGCTGGCGCAACGCCCCCGCTGCGGCGTTGCGCGGGTTGGCAAAAACATTCTCCTTTGCAGCCTCGCGCTCTTCGTTGATCCGGTTGAACGCTGAAATAGGAAGATAGGCCTCGCCCCGGACCTCCAAGCGTGGCGGGTAATCACGATTTGCTCGCAGCCGGAGCGGGATGGCGCGGATGGTCTTAAGGTTTGAGGTTACTTCTTCTCCCACGAGGCCATTACCCCGCGTGGCTCCGCGCACCAGCATTCCATCCTCATAGGTCAACGCCACGGCATTTCCATCGATCTTCAACTCCGTGACGAAGTCGACGTCATCGGTTTCGAGGAGATTACGAACTCGCCGCTCGAAGGCGCGGAGTTCTTCCTCATCGAAAGCATTGGCAAGGCTCAGCATCGGTCTCAGATGCTCGACCTTCTGGAAACGCTCTTGCGGCGAGGCGCCGACACGCTGGGTCGGAGAATCAGCGGACGCCAGTTCCGGATGTTCGCGCTCCAGCTCGCGGAGCTCGCGAAACATCCGGTCATATTCTTCGTCGCTAATGGTCGGATCGTTCTCGACGTAATAGCGATAGTTGTGGTATTCGATCTCTTTCCGGAGTTCGGCAATTCGGGCCGCAACCTGGTCTATATTGGCGCTCACGGGTCAAATATAGCAGACAATCGGCCCTGGTAAATCATGTTCTCACCGCGGCTGCGAACTATAAACTTAGCCACGGATCAGCGGACGGGCCTGACAAGCGACACGGTCAGGAATGACCTGGTGAAGACCGGGCAATCCGCGATAGGCTCATTACTAAAACAATGTCCTGCAACCAACCTGTCAGATTGCCTTCAAATGGGCAGTCGTTTGGGGCAAGAGTTTCAAGGCGGATGAGATTCTGGCCTCTGGTAGCCGCCACTTTTTTCATGGTTTCCGGCGGCGCCTATGGCACGGAAGACATCGTGCACGGCGCCGGCTATGCGCGCGCCATCCTTGTGCTGCTGCTGACACCGCTGCTGTGGAGCTTGCCTACAACCTGCATGATAGGAGAATTGTCCAGTGCCGTGCCGGCAGAGGGCGGCTATTACGCATGGGTGCGGCGCGCCATGGGCAACTTCTGGGGATTCCAGGAAGCGTGGCTCTCCCTGGTGGCGTCCATCTTCGACATGGCCATCTATCCCACCTTGTTCGTGGTCTACCTGGCGCGGTTGTTCCCCTGGTTCTCGGTGGGACATCGAGGCATAGCGGTTGGAGTGGCCATGGTGGCGGTTTGTGCTCTCCTGAACATCGCTGGAGTGCGTGCCGTCGGTAATACGTCGCTGTGGCTGTTTTTCGTGATCTCCGCGCCCTTCGCCGTGATCGTGGCATGCTCACTGTTCCATCGAGGCGCATTGGCTGTGATGGCCGGCCCCGGCACTTCCTCGGTGGGTATCGTCAGCGGGTTGCTCATCGCCATGTGGAATTACATGGGCTGGGACAACGCGTCCACCATTGCCGCCGAAGTTGAGAATCCACAACGTACCTATCCCCTGGCCATGCTGGCAGCGGTGGCCATCGTGGCGCTGAGCTACATCCTGCCGGTAGCGGCAGTCTGGCTAACCGGCCTGCCAACCACGGCATTCGATACCGGATCCTGGGCAAATATCGCCGGTCTTCTGGGCGGCAGTTGGCTGCGCGTCGCCCTGGTGACCGGAGGCATGATATGCGGCTTCGGCATGTTCACTGCCCTGGTGATGAGCTACTCGCGGTTGCCACTGGCCATGGCACAGGACCGCATGCTACCCCGCTGCTTCGCCAGGCGGCATCCCAACACGGGAGCGCCGTGGGTCGCCATCGTGGCCTGCTCGATCGCCTGGGCCTGCTGCCTGGGGCTGGGTTTTGAGCGGCTGGTTACCATTGATGTGCTCATTTATGGGACGAGTCTGGTACTGGAGTTCGTAGCTCTGGCCGTTCTGCGCGTGCGCGAACCGAACCTGCCCCGTCCCTTCCGTGTTCCCGGGGGACTTGCCGGTGCGGTGGTACTTGGCATCTGCCCTGCGCTGCTCCTCGGTCTCTCGGTGGTCCAAGGCGAGCAGGAGCAGATCATGGGTATGAGTTCGCTGACCTTCGGCCTGCTGCTGATAGGGTGTGGGGTTCTGGCGTATGGCATCAAAGCCGTTCGAACCAGCCGGGTGCCTGTTTCTACTGCAGAATAAATGGGCGCCAGGGAGACTACAGGGATACATCGCACCACCACAAAGACTCGAAGACTCTAAGTACACGATTCCATAAATACGGTGATGTATTTCTTAGGACGCGGACAAACGCGGATGAACGCCGATGGCGCAAAAACGATCTGCGTGCAAACGCGCCCGGGGCTTGCCGGCTTCTGCGTTGTTTCTTCCGGGGCCCGGAGTCAAGCGCGCCTGCTTTGTTGAGAATCGTAGTGTTCTGCCCAAGCGCGCTTGACTCCGGACCCCGGAAGAAACAAACAGCGCGGAGCGCTGCCCTTCGGGCTGCAGAAGCCGGCAAGCCCCGGGCGCGTTTGCCTGCGTTCATCCGCGTCCCGAAAAATGCGTCGCCGTATTTATGAACCACAGTACTAAGGCTCGAAGGAATCCTATGTTTTGAAACCTCCTTTGAGTTTTTGAAGGCGCTTCCTCCATCCTCCAATCTCAATCTAATCTGTTCCTACGAAGCAGGCTTCGATGAATTTACGCTGACAGATTGACGGCTATTCCTCCATCATTTAACGAACAGCTTGATTCGGTTATAAACTCCCAAAATTCAAAATTTTCCCGGCGGACTCTTTTCAAAAAAGCGCCAACATTTGCATGACAGGGTTGCCGCATACCGTGATATGCGACCAAAGAGCCAATGGGCTTGAAATATATGCTGAAGCGGGAAAGGAGCCTCAACAGCGAAGGTTCCATGACCGCGAACCAGTCGGTTATACCGTGCTCGAAGCTCATCTGCATGGTTGCCTTCATCAGGCCCAGCGCTATGTAGGATTTCAGATTTCTTCTATCGATGGGACAATCTCCATGGTGATCGATTACGGGTGACGTGAATCCGTCTGCCATTTGTCTTATTCTCTTGGAAACGGCAAAACGAGATATTTCGGCAGCGGTCGACGTGATGATGCGGTCTGCCAGCAACGGGTGGCTGCAGATCTGCTGGATGGGAAAACTCTTTTCCGGCGTCTTTTGATCTGGAAGGACTAATCGTACAGTTCCGGTTACTGCTCCGCTTGCCCGGTCGATGAGGAGGTTGTGGACGGACCGGCTGTCAAATTCGTCCGTCTCGCGCTGCTCCAGTTGCTCGTCGGGAGTTTCATAGTCATGTTCACAGCAGTAAACCTGATAGCGCAACCGGTACGCTTGTTCCAGGAGCTCAGGGGTGTCGGCGGGAACTACCTTAAACCAGTGGTTGTACGCATCTGACAGTTTTGTATTTCTTACTGGCGAAAACTGTTCTTTTTTTTCAGCTGCCTGGTAATAGAGCATGAATCCTCCCTCAGAAGTGATTGGGTCTCCCTTTCGGTCGGAGATGCACTCCGACGTCGCTCTGCTCTTTTCGAAAAGTCGCGGAGGCGCATCAGCCGCGTGGAGCGGGGAAGAGCGTCTACACCGCTAGCTCATCAACGCACAGAAGAAGATCGCCGAGGACAAAAAAACTCGCCGAGTCGGAGAAGGAAAAACTCCCAGCTAAAGCGAGACCTCGAGTCCGAAGTGCCACAACCAGACAAGCCCAGCTCACTTTCGACTCCCTCACCCTGCGGCAGCCTGCAGCAGGGAGTGGAAGCTTTCTGCCCGGCACGTCAAGCGTCTGGTGCACGAAGCCATCAAGTTGGTCGTCGACCGCAATAAACTCGGAGAGCCCTACGAAAGGCGCGTCGCCAATTTATGCCTGACGGGCATCTTCATCCCGCAATCTCACACAGTTAAGGATTAGGCCCCATTGGGGGAAGCGTTTGGCTAAGTACAGCGAGGAACAGATGGTTTTCCTCTCACCTCCCGAGGTCCCGGCGGACAACCACGCCGAGAGGCAGATTCGCTTTGCCGTAGTCATACACAAAAACTTGAGTCTTCGCGTCTTTGTGGTAAACGGGATGTGGCAAGTTACTTCTGGTTCTTGATCGAAGCCATCCCTTGCGCTTCGGCCCCTGCCAATCCCTTGCTGACCAGAATCTTCACTTCAGCCCGGCGGTTTTCTTCACGTCCGGCACGCGTTTGATTGTCGGCCACGGGCATCTTGGTACCGAATCCAAAGGGGGTAACGATCCGCCGCAGCGGCACCATGTTGTCGGCCAGATATTGCACGACCGCATCAGCCCGGCGCTGGCTCAAAGTCCTGTTGAAATCCGCATTGCCGTCTGCTGAGGCAAAACCGGCCACTTCGACGACATACCCCTTCTGGGCCTGCGCCTCCACGGCCAACTGATCCAGCTGAGCCTTGGCCTCGGGAGATAGCACCGCACTTCCTACCTTGAAATGGAGGACGACGTCTGATTTGACCACGAAATCATCGACTGCCGATATGCGGGCATTCGTGGTTTGGTCCACGGACGAAATCCGTTCGTTGGCTGCACTCACGCCCACGACCGCAGAATCCGCAGTATCCTGTGCCGCCTTGGCTGCGCCACGCGCGATATTGGAAACCTCCCTCAACTCGTCCAACTGGCCTGAAATATGCTGGGCGTTCGCCTCGCTGCGCGTCAACCTCTCTTCTGTGTCACCCAGTCTGCCTTCCACAGGAGTGACGCGCGACTCTACCGTATTTGCCACCATGTACTCAGTCTGGGTGAACTTGATGTCGCGCGCTGCCAGCGATCCATCCGTGTCACCCAAACCCTCGACCTGCACTTCGAGACCGCGCACCAAGTCCACCGCCGCGTAAGGCTTACCTCCGCGGAATGGGTTGGTTTTCTTCTCTTTGATAGAAGTTGCGCCGCTCAGCTTGACCACGACCTCCTCACCACGCATATCGCGCACCACAAAGCTGTCCGGATCGCGCTTGACGATCTGGCCGGAAAACTTCACTTTTTGTCCGAGCGTCAGCTTCATTTGGCTTGACGCATGGCTCGGCTCGGTCTTTTCCTGGGCGTAGGATGCCGCCCCTAGCAAAAGCATCCCGGCCGCTACCCAAGATATCATTCGTTCCGTTACTCTTTTCATGATAGTCCTCCCAGCCGGATCTGGTCCGGCTTCAATCACGCTCGCCTAATATCTCGCAATTCCCGTGCCAGGAGGATATTTCATACATCTCTATTTTAAACAGTGAGTTACACATTATTATGGCGAAGCATCGGCTCGTGATTCAGGGAAATATTCCCTTATCGGGACATAATCCTTCGCCAAGACGCGAGACGGCCAGCGGAGGGACATTCTGAGGTTTCCCTCTGGTTCTGGCCGCCGGCCGCGCCGTGTAGTTCCGGCTTGCATGGGTCAGCGGAGCAGTTTGGCTGCCGAGTCAAGCTGAGCGGCCA
>JBEKYG010000160.1:0-8685 GCA_049511215.1 Acidobacteriota bacterium
ACTTCGAGAATGGTTTCGGCTGTTTTCATGCCTCTCTTAGTTATACTAATCGAGGCCGCTTGTTCACTATTTTTTTACCGGGGCACGCGAAGGCCTAGCCAGTGGGCGATCGTGGTCAGATCTACGCCGGCTTGCAGCAGGTTGACCGCGGTGCTGTGACGCATGCTGTGGGGATGAAGTCGCTTTGCGCCCAAGGTCGGGGTTCCCTGCTTGGCCCGGTTGCAGTATTTCGCGAGAATGTAGCGGACCCCGAAACGCGTCAGTGGCTCTCCACGATAATTGCGGAATAGGCGTTCGCGGGAATTAGACTCGATACCTTGTTCGGAGAGGAAGGCGCGAAGGAGTTCAGCTGTCGCTGGCAAGAGAGGACAAAGCCGCTCTTTGCGTCCCTTTCCCACAAGCCGTGCGTGAAATGGTTTATCCAATTGAAGATCGCGGGGTCGGAGATCGAGAATCTCTTGGACCCGCGCACCAGTATTGAACATCGTGGCAAAAAGCACGTAGTCCCGACGCCCGCGGGTGGCCGCCCGGTCAATGGCAGCGAGGACAGCCTCGACCTCGTGATATTCGAGGTATTCCACTGATCGAGTATGCGCTCGCTTGAAAGGAATGCTCAGCACTCGCTGACATTGCTCGATTTGTTCAGGGTGCCCAGTGGCGAGGTAGCGGAAGAAGCTGTGGATAGCTGAAAGCCGAACGTTACGTGTCGCAGGTGTATTGTGACGATCGTCTTCGAGGTGCTGAAGGAAGCCGAGCACTTCATTAGGTCCAATGTCATCAAGACCCAGAAGCGTTACGTCTTGCTTTTTTTGAGAAGAAGCGAAACGAAGGAGCAGCTTGAAGGTGTCGCGGTAGCTGTGAAGTGTGTGAGGGCTCATCCCTCGCACTCGTGGAAGGTGGTCGGCGAAGAACTGGCGCATAGCCTGTGCCAATGCGTTTGGAGACTCCAGTTTCATGGCGCACCTCCTGCGAGGGCAGATGGCACAGCGATGAGATTGCCGCAGTGTCGAGCGAAACGATCGATTGCAGCTGCCGCAAGATCGTTGACGAAGGGCAGGTAATACTCGGTCGAAACGATCGAAACATGCCCCACGTAGGTGGCCAGAAATGGAAGCTTTGCTTGCACGTCCGCGCCTGAGCGATACCAGCGCAACAGCGCGTTTACGCAGAAGCTATGACGGAAATCATGGACGCGGGGCAACCGTCCGCTCGCCGTGCGGATTTCTGCAACCCGGAACAAGCTTCGGACTCTCTGCGCGAAACCAACACCTGTGTAGCCGTTTCCACCCTTATAGCGATTCCATAGAAGAGGAGTCTCGGCGGACACGGGCAGCAAGCGGGCACGGCGTATCTTGAGGTGGGAGTCGATTTCCTGGAAGCCATCCGGAGAGAGCGGCAAAAGGCGGGACTTGTGAAACTTGGATTCGCGAACCAGCAGAGTATGTTCGACAGGATCATAATCGCCGACTGTGAGACGTACAAGCTCACCCCGGCGCAGGCCAGTTGTATACAGCAGCACGATCGCAAGATGATACGTCTCGCGGCATAGCGGGGCACGTGGGGTTTGCGCAAGGGTGTCGGTAGCGCGAAGTAGTCTGATGATTTCCACTTCCGTGAAGATGTGGGGCTGGACCGGCTGATTAAGACGCGGGAATTGCGAGGGATCGGGCACAAAGCACGCGAGATCCTTGCGTCGCCGGTACAAGCATAAATTCCGCACAATCCGCATCCACCTGCAACGCACTCCCGATGAGTGGTGCTCCTCGGCCAGGCACCAATCTGCAAAGGATTCCGGCGTCAGGTCAGAACCATCTTCAGCAAGGAATGAATCGAGGTAATGCAGCACGCGCTCCTCATTTGCATAGCCTTTTCCCAGCGCCCGCTCGAGGGCCAGGTATTCAGTGATAATAGGGGAGAGGACTGAACAACAGGACAGTTTTTTGCTCATGGCCTTACCTCCTCCCCACAGTTGGAGCAGCAGCCCTGCGGCAGGCTCAGTGCGACGTCACGGAGATCCTCGACGGCTAAGCGGATATAGATGCAGGTGCTCGCTGGGCTTATGTGCCCGAGCAAGTCTCCGATGGCTTTAAGAGGGGTGCCTTGACAGAGCAGGTGGACGGCGTAGGAGTGCCTGAGGCAGTGAGCCCCTTGAAACGGAATGTCCAATCCGCTCCGCTTGGTCCGAGCCTGGAATGCTTCTGTGACTGCCGTAGGCTTGAGCACCCCAGCGGGAGCACGGCAGCGTAGGAAGAGCTCGCGGCCACGCAGTTGCGGGCGACCGCGCCTTAGATATGCGACGATGCTTTCGCCTACTTCGTTTGTCAGTGGAAGCAACAGTGGGGTTTTACCCTTTAGCTGCGGGACCCGGATCTGCGCCACCCGCCACTGAATGTCGTCGAGCTTCAGAGCAACGATCTCGCTGCTGCGCAGACCGTACGTAGCAATGAGAAGAAAAATCGCATAATCCCGCAAACCCATCGGTGTGGTCCGATCAATCGAAGCCAGAAAAGCGCAGACTGTGTCCCAGGGAAGGGAGCGGGGTAGCTGCTCCCCAGTGTAGATGTGTGGGGTATCGATCTCGTTATCCAGACCAGGTTTGATGTCGCCTCGCGCGGCGAGAAACCGGAGAAACGAGCGAAGGTGCGCGATCTCATGCTGTAGTGTTGCTCGACTTACTCGTTCGCCCCTCACCCGAACGAATGCTTCGATGTCATTTCTGCCAAGGTCGACAAGGCGCGAGGTGCCCGCCTCATACGCGAGATGCTTCAGTAACTGCGAAGACGTCCCGCAATACTCCTTTATTGTCAAGACTGCTGCTCCTCGAACACTCTGGAGATAAGCGCAATACTCATTGAGCAGTAACTCGCTCCGGGTTTGTTCCGGTTTCAGTAGCAACCTCCGCTCATCAAGGTAGCGCTCCCAGAGGCGCACTGTAGAGGCGAGATTGGGATCATCTCGGGAATCCTTGGGGGAGCAAGCACGCAGGTCTTCTCGTGGGATCTGGCCCAGGGATTTACAGCCCCGACGTCGGAGCTTGCGGTCGAGACGCCGCGTCGTCCGCAAATGTCGCCGAACCAGAGTGCGGTGATAGCCGTGGCCGGACGACCAGCTCGCGAAGTCTTCCATCGCGGCGCCAAACAACGGCAGCGATGAGTATCGGCGATGGAGTCGTGGGAAGAAATCAGTAAGCATCGGAGTTTCTCCAAAAAAGGTGGTGCCGGGATTGGCACAGCCCCGATGCTATCGCTTTAGTAATGTGAAGTCGGAGACCGAAATTGCCTGTTTCCACCCTATCTTGCGGGCGTAACTCCACATTGCTGATTTCTCAACATTACAAAGGCAAAAAAAGCTACCAGCCGATCCTGTCCTTCTTAGCAGAGACCAGGGAATTCCTGGCCGGCGAGCTGCGCAACGGTGATCGGCCGACAGGGAAGCAGATTGCGCGGCATCTTCAAGAAGTGTTTCGGGCGCTGCCTCGTTGTGTGGTGTCGATCTATGCCCGTGCGGATTCCGGATTCTATTGCTGGGAAGCCGTGGAGGCGTACGAAAAGTTCAAGTGCCGGTTCATCGTGGTGGCGCGCAAGACCTCTCGCCTGCTGGACGAGTTGGTCGCGGCCGAATGGAAACCGTCGCCGCGTACGGATGCCCATGAACAGTGCGAGTTCTGGTATCAGCCCAAGGGCTGGAGAAAGGCGTACAGATTCCTTGCCCTGCGTTATGAAAAAGACCCGGATGACGGAGAGGAATCGGATGACGTCGTGCAATATCAACTGTTCGCGACCAAGCAGTACAAGTACCGAGTGTTCGTAACCAACATGGAGGGGCCGACCGACAAGCTCGTGTGGTTTTACAATCAGCGGGCGGGCGCGGAGAATTTGATCAAGGAATCGAACAACGATGCCGGGCTGGCGGCCCATCCTTCCCGGCTTTTTGTTACGAATCAGAATCATTTTCATCTGGCCATGCTGGCCTACAATTTGAATTGCTGGCTGATGCTGTTTAACCGGGAGGCGACTGATACTACGACCTCATTGAAGCACACCACCCTGGCGACGGCGCGGCTGCGCTTTCTGTTTATAGCGGCCAAGATCTGGCGCCACTCCGGGAGGACGGGTGTGAGCTTTAGCGACCACTATGAAGAGAAGGGTTTGTTCAGGCGACTCATGGAACGGCTACGGGCAATAAAGCCGCGCGGCGATAGTTTTGTCCTGGTCGTAGAAGGTGCACTGCTTTAAGGACTGCGCAAAACGAGGACCGCCACCAGAACAAGGGACAAGGGAGAGGCCAACAACAACGACCATACCAGATCAGCAAACTCTTAGACCTCGCGTCAAAAGCGCAGGTCATAGGTGTCTTCCGCAGAAGTTGACATTCGATCAATTCTGTAGCCGGTAACGAAGTGCAGCCGCGCAGCACGATCGAAGGCTCATGAGAATAATCCGTGCATAGAATTTTATGCACGATCTGGAAACGACAACGAATCAAGGACTTACAGGGTCACATCAGGCGAGGGAGGTTCAGCTTATCGCGGTCACTCGATCGGGCGGGTCACTCAAGTGTCATTTCCGTGCATAATTCAGGTGCAACGGATCGATTCTTGGTCCGATTGTAATGCAGCGCAAATCGTCCTTGCAGCTTGTGCATTAGAAGGCTGATATCTTGCGGTGCCCGCGACATCGCCGGCAGGTGCACATGATTGGAGGTCACGGAATAATCGAAAAGAGAGATGCGGAATTGGGCCGCCGCCTTGCGCAATCGCCTACACTACTCGGTGCGGTGGACGGCGAATCGGAGCAGAAAGGAACGGTTGTGGCATCGGTGAGTAAGGTGAAAAACGTGACCCGGGAGAATGTATCGGTTCGCGCGTGTCATATCTTTCGAGCCAGGGTAATCAGATAGATAGAAAAAACACCCTATGGGAATCGCCGCCAAGGTCTCTTTCAACCTACTCTAACTGGGATAAGGTGTTTTTGAGCAACATTTTGTTCGGGTCCGGCACCCGTTTCCACCCGATTCCGAAGCGTCCCCCGAGCTCGGGGGACGCTTCCCATCACCCTTTTCGTCGATTTGTTCCCCCCGGCTTGGTGAAAATCCGCTGCTTCACCTGCCCAGTGGAATAATTCCCTGTGATTTCCACCCCAAGCGCTGCTATCCTGCTCCTACCTGGAAAAAGCGAATTACTATCATTCGGAGTGGCTTTCATCGACCGAACGACGGCTTCGTCAGACAGGAGGATTCCCAAGTGAAGAAGCAGCTGTACGTAATCTCCATATGTGCTTCAGCATTCTTCTTGTTTGCATCGTTTGGGGTTCACGCGTGGGCTCAGCAAGGCAGCCAGGGCGAACTTCTGTCCGTCCAACTTCGCACACTAAATCGTGAACTGGCAGCGGCAGCAGCATTCCACATTCCATCCGATCCGCATCTCCACGCCTTGCTGAATCAACGCGCAGTCTGGCTTAGGGAGTTGATTGCAGTGGATCCCGCGAAGGCTCTCGCAAATGCGTTGCCTCGTGATCTCGCTGGTGAGTTGCGAATGGCCGCCCCCGACGATGTGCTCGAATCGCAGGGTGAATGGGCAGGTACCGCAGAGGCGGTGATTGAGGACGACTTCGCGAACCAGCGCAGCCGCACCCACTGGGAACTGGTGACGTCAGAGGGCAGGTTTGAGATGCACTTCGCGGAACGCGCGCCACGTTTGCCGGGATCTACCGTGACCATTCGCGGTCTTAGGAGCGGGAACCGGATCGCCGTGGCCAACATCACCAGGGAGGCTGCAAACCCCAGTCAAGGATGCACGACGACCGGGACACAGAAAATCGCGGTGCTTATGCTAACCATGCCGGGAAAACCGCCGTTTCCGGCAGGATTCACGCAGTCGTATTTTCAGCAGGCCTTTTTTGGGGATACTACGGGCACGCTGAATACGGAATCACTCAACTCATTCTGGCAACAATCCTCATATGGCCGGACATCTGCCACTGGACAAGTGTTTGGGCCATTTGCTCTGGATCAGGACTATGGTTGCGCCCCTCCCGTGCAAGCTGCGATTAACGCCGCAGGCTCGGCTGTAGACTTTACTCAATTCACCCGAATTGTACTGGTATACCCAGTTGGGCTATTGGACTCCTGCGCCGGCGGCTACAGCACGGTCGGCTGCGGAACGATGAATTCGCCAACCAAGGGAGACTTCACCGCGTCCACCTCATGGATACCAATAGGATCGTACTTTGGCCAACCGCAAACGGTCAAGACGTTCACCTGGGGTCCAATTCATCACGAACTCGGCCATGCGTTAGGCCTTTCACACTCGAGCTCGGCAAACTACAGTAACACACCATTAGGGGCGCTCGACAATACCCCCACCATCACTGAATACGGAGATCCGTTTTCAGTGATGGGTCCCTATTTGAATGCTGGCGAGCAGGTTGTCTTCGGTCAATATGCGGCTCAACATAAGAGCCTTGTTCTGAAGTGGTTGACGCCAGGGGAATACCAAGAGGTTCTCTCCGATGGCACGTTCATTCTTGGTCCGTATGAGTCCTCAAGTGGCCTCCGAGCCTTACGCATTCTGCGTGACCCGGTGAGCAGCACTTGGCTCTGGGTAGAATACAGACAACCGATTGGCGACGTTGACAGCAGTTTCCAGGTGTTTCAGCAGTACTACGGCCCAACAAATGTATTCGATGGAGCGCTGATTCGTTACGAGAATCCAACAATCGATCCCCTGAAGACCTACCTGCTCGATTTCAACCTCGTCCCCTATCAGCCCGGCCCATGGATACACCGTCAGGCTGCATTGACTCCAGGCCAATCCTGGTCTGACCCATATTCTCTCCTTAGTCTGGCTGTTAATAGCGCCACTCCTCTTGGCACTTTGTCTGTCACGGCGAAATACGATCGGCCCTGCGCGACACTTCAGGCCTCATCTACGAATTTCCCTCCGTCCGGCGACACAGCTAACATCACCATCGTAGCCGACACCAACTGCTCGTGGAACGCGTCAACTAATGCCAAATGGATCACGTTTAACGGAGCGACAAGCGGTCATGGCAATGGTACGATAAGTTTTCAGGTAGCAGCAAATGGAAACGCCCAACAGCAAAATAGTTATATCACCGTTCAGAGGCAGAGCATCCCGATAGTCCAGGCCGGAACCACGTTGTCGGTCCTGAGCGTCAGCCCCATTTCCGGAGCGGGCCTCTCGGATCAGTTCACCTTTCAACTCGAGGACGAGAATGGATATAACGATATATCCAGCGTTAATCTCTCTTTCTCGGACACTGGGTATCCCCCGGGGTGCTTTCTGCTGGTTCAGCCGGCGGGGGGGGTAATGCTGTGGGATGATGCTAACAGCCAAGCGCTTGGCCCTATTTACGTCGGCGCACAGGGCGGGAGCCTTTCGAATAGTCAATGTACCATCTACTCGACAGGAAGTTCCATTACCGGTTCTGGCAATCAGTTGACGATCACACTCAGAATCAGCTTTTCTACATCATTTGCTGGCACGCATCGCATCACTGGGGAGGCAATATCATCAAGTAATGCGTGGACCCCGACGACCCCGTTAGGCATCTATAAGGTGACGCCTGGGCCGCCCGAGAAGGCCACACTCCAGGACTGTGACTACGATGATGACGGCAAGACCGACATCGGCGTGTGGCGGCCGGATACGGGTGTTTGGTACACGCTTCCCAGCAGCGCCCCGGGCTCCTGGGCAAGCACTCAATGGGGGCTGTCGACGGACATTCCTATACCGGGCGATTATGACGGCGACGGCAAGACGGATATTGCTGTTTGGCGACCCAGCAGTGGGTTCTGGTATATCCTGCCAAGCAGTGCTCCGGGAACCTATATGGTCCGGCAGTGGGGGCTATCAACCGATATACCGGTTCCAGGCGATTATGACGGCGATGGCAAGACGGACCTTGCTGTGTGGAGACCCAATACTGGGACCTGGTACATTCTCCCAAGCGCTGCACCCGGAACCTATATGGTCCAGACGTGGGGGATGGCAACCGATATACCGGTTCCAGGCGATTATGACGGCGATGGCAAGATGGACATTGCTGTGTGGAGGCCAAGTACAGGGGTCTGGTACATTCTCCCGAGCGCTGCGCCTGGAACCTATATGGTTCAGACGTGGGGGCTAGCAACCGATATACCGGTTCCAGGCGATTATGACGGCGATGGCAAGATGGACATTGCTGTGTGGAGGCCAAGTACCGGGACCTGGTACATTCTCCCGAGCGCTGCGCCCGGGACCTATATGGTCCAGCAGTGGGGGATAGCAACCGACATACCGGTCCCAGGCGATTATGACGGCGATGGCAAAATGGACATTGCTGTGTGGAGGCCCAGTACCGGGACCTGGTACATTCTCCCAAGCGCTGCACCCGGAACCTATATGGTCCATGGGTGGGGCCTGCCGACCGACTTGCCCTTGTCCATTCCTCCCTGGATGCGGAATATCCAATAGGCGGCATTGGACTGGGATGCGAAATATCAGCCTGCGACGTAATGCATAGACTCTTGGCGCAGACGTACTCCAACACTTTCTCCGGTCAATGATAAGCAATTGCTTTTGAGGGGCTGAGTGAGAATGACTTGAATGGGCGGATGGGGATCGGGAAATATCCCCGATTTCAGCCGGGAAGCGGCTGCAGCGTCCTGGAATGGGCGCGCAGG
>JBEKYG010000161.1:0-8676 GCA_049511215.1 Acidobacteriota bacterium
ATGGAGGGTATTGAGGAACGGCTACAGCGGGAAATCAGCGGGATACTCAGCAGCTGTTCGTATTGATGCTGCTATGGGAGGGACATTCAAAGCGGCATTTTGGGGGGCGGATTAAACCGCCGCTCCCACGAAGTACTGCGGTGAGAGATCGTTGCCCCCGAAAAGCCCGCTGATCATGAACGAAAGGGTCAACAGCGGCCGGTAATAAGTCCCTGAACCGCTCACAAACGCGTTGCTTTTGAAGGCCTGGACCACTCCCGCCAGGCCGCCCGCCAGGTGGTTCACAATCTGCAAAAGGGGCAGGTCGTCCCAGTGAGTCAGATCGAAGCCAAAGATCTGCGGGTAGACCAGAAACCCCGCAACAACAATCCAGAGCACCGGGTGCTCCGGCTGCAGCCGGCGATTATCTTTTTCCACCCGTGTTTCTGATCTCAAGCAGACGTTCCAGTCAGTCCCCGAGTTTCCAGGCGTGCAAAGCCACAACTGAGAGCTAGCGCCATGACACCAAGAAGCTGTGAAAAACTCGATCTCCACCAATTACCACAAAGACTCCAGACCTCCTGACATGGCATGGGGACTGTATCACGCCGGCGGCCCGTCATTATTGGCAAAAGTCCAATAATTGCGGTGAATTAGCCCGCAGCCTTGTCAGAATATTGTTGCCTGATATACGATTTTTTCAGCGCATCTCGGTTTTGGCTGAATTCTAATCAGTCCAGCCCGGGTCTGCGGCTTTTAAGGCGCAAAAATGTATCATCCTTCTTTACCTGGCTATGTCCGGAGGTCTGGACTCGAAGACTCAAAGGAGGCTTCAAAACATAGGATTTCTTCGAGCGTTGGAGTCTTCGAGTCTTTGTGTTGGTTCGATATATCCATCTAGCCTTCTTGGCGCCAATTTATTCACATCTTTCAAGACGCCAACATCCGTCATCGGTCAGTCGGTATTGGTTCAAGCTTTGTAGGAGATGACGGCCTGCATGTACTGGGCGCGCTCGAATGCGGCCGGGTCGGCGCAGCTTTTCTGGCTCATGCTGCCCCGCAGCTGGCGCACCGACTCGTACTCGTGCTTTTCCATCCACTCGACGATGCCCTTCTCGACCTCGCGGATCTGTCCGACGCCGTGACGCAGCAGGACGGAGCAAAGCTGGGCAACACTTCCGCCGGCCAACAGGACCTTCAGGACATCCTCCGAGCTGTGGATTCCGCTCGTAGCCGCAAGATCGGCTTTGACTCGGCCATACAGGATGGCAACCCAACGCAGCGGCAGACGGAGGGCCTGGGGCGTGCTCAACAGAATATTCGGACGAATCTCGAGGTTTTCAAGATCCAGGTCCGGCTGGTAGAACCGATTGAAGAGCACCAGCGCATTGGCGCCCGCCTCGTCGAAGCGCCTGGCCATGTAAGACATGCTGCTGAAAAACGGGCTCAGCTTAAGCGCCACGGGAATACTCACTACGAACTTGACGGCCTTGAGAATGTCGAGATAGGTCTGCTCGATTTCGGCGGAAGAGCGCGCTGGGTCCGTGGGAATGAAATAAACGTTGAGTTCAAGCGCGTCGGCACCGGCTTCCTCCATTTTCTTGGCATATTCCACCCAACCACCGATCGATGCTCCGTTAAGGCTGGCGATAATGGGAATGCCGACTGCCGCCTTAGCCTTGCGGATCTTCTCGAGATAACCTTCCGGGCCGGCGCGGAATGCTTCGGGCGCGGGGAAGTAGGTCAAGGATTCGGCGAAGCTCTCGGTACCACGGGCGAGGTGGTAATCGAGTGCCTCTCGCTCACGCGTCAACTGTTCTTCAAACAAGGAATAGAGAACAACCGCCGATGCGCCGGCATCTTCCATCCGTTTGATATTGTCGAGGCTGTCCGAAAGGGGTGAGGCGGAAGGTACCAAAGGTGTCCGCAGGTTCATTCCCAGATATCGAGTGCTCAGGTCCATGATCTCTCCTCGTCTGTAGATTTATTGCCTCAATCAAATGAATGTCGTTGCTCGCTCCCCAGGTCGCGAGCCTGCATTATACCCTCGATCTTGAGATTCGTCTCGCACAACTCGACGTCCAACGTCAGACAGCCGGCGCACGATGTTCGCGAAGTCCTGGCTACGGACTCGCGAATTCTGTGTCCAAGACTGGAGGCCGGAGGTCGGAGGTCCGGATTTGCTGGGCGATAAGGTGGGCCATCTTCACGCAGTCGTTGAGACCGACTCCATAGAAGGCATTGCCGACAAAGTAGAGTCCCGGACGCCGCCGTGCCAACTCTTCGATCCGTGAGCGTCGCTCGATGTGCCCCAGCGTATACTGCGGGATCCCACGCTCCCAGCGGTAGACGCGCATAAAAGCGGGATCACTCCTGATTCCCACCAGCGGATCAAGCTCGCGGCGCAGAGTGAGCCAGAGCTTCTCGTCGGACAGCTCTAGCGCCCTCGGGTCCCCGGCACCCCCCAACATGGAGCGAAACTGAATGTGTCCCATGGGAGCCCGATCCGCAAAAATCGATGACGTCCAGATGGAGCCGAGCGTTCGCGGTCCCTCGGAACGCGGAATCAGGAAGCCGAAGCCGTCAAGCGGATGCGCGATGTCTTCGCGCCGATGCCCTGTGGCTACCACCACGATGGGCGCGTAAGGGATAGTTTTGCACGCCGCCGACAGCTCGGGATCAGACTCCGCGAACATTTGCGCGGCCGCAAAAGTCGGACAGGCACAGATCACCTTTTTTGCCAGTATCCGCCGTCCGGCCTGATCGGCAATTTCCCAGAGTACTCCTTTCCGTCTGATGCACGCGACCGGCCGCTCGATTCTGACAATGGTTTGCAGACGCTCCTGCAGGCGCGTGACGAGTAAGTCCAGGCCACCCTTGAAGGAAGTTAGTCTTCCGCCCGGTCCCGCGGGTCCGCTCGTTTGGCTGCTTGCCGTGTTCTTGCCGGCCGGCCGGCGCTGGAACTGGCGCGCCACGAGTGCCCGCACCAGCCCCCCGTACCGTTTCTCCATTTCGCGCATGATTGGAAAGCAAGCAGGAAGAGACAGCTCGCGCGCCAAGCCGCCGAAAATCCCAGAAACCATGGGATCGATGAAGGATTCGGCCGCACCACGTCCAATGCGGCGGGCCGCAAAATCAAAGACCGACTCGTCGCCGTCGTCACGGCGAGCACGGACGAATGGCTCCATAAAGATGCGCAGCTTGTCCCGAGGGCTCAGAAGACCAGTGCCTAAAATTGCGCCGGGAGAAAGGGGCACCGGATGCAGGCGCCCATGCTTCATGATGAAGCGATTCCGGCTGCTGTCATTGGCCTGCTCCAGCGCTTGGGACATGCCTACCTCTCCCACCAGCCTCAAGGTGAGCGGCTCACGATCGAGGAAACCGTTCGGACCCCAGTCGATCGAGTATCCGTCGGCTCGATCGGTGCCGATCGTGCCTCCCAGCCTCTCCGTGGCCTCCCAAAGCTCCCATCCGTCGGGATGATCGGCCAAGCCTAACCAATGCGCGAGAGAAAGGCCGGAAATCCCGCCGCCAATGATCAATCCTTCCAGCCCTGTGTTTTGAGACATCGGAAGATCCGCTATCAGCCAAATTTCCCATTTTATCATCATTCGCGGACCCTCAAAGCATCCCTGCTGAAGCTCTTTCGATTCGGACAGCAGAATAACCCAGCCACGAAGAACACGAATGACACGAATTTCCAGCCGGAACGTTCGCTGCCTGCAGGTGCAGCCAGTGCGGCAGCAAGGTCCGCTACTTTGGTCGTGCCCGTGGTTGCGGCCGTCATCGGCCTTTTTGGCTTTGCATCTGAACCATTTTCCCAGGGTTTGCATCTTGATACAGGAGGCTGGATAATTGCCTTGGGAAAGAGTAGAGTGAGATCAAGTGAGGCTCGCGAGGATACGTCTATGAGAAGTGAACGACCCTTTTTCATTTGCTTCTGTCTGGTCACATTAGCTGCAGCCTTGGCCCTGCCGCTCTCGGGCCAGGAGGCCGCCCAAAAACCCGCACAGGAGTCCGAGCTTGTGGTTCCGGTTGGGACGGTTCTGCCCGCTGTTCTCAACACCTACTTGAACACAAAAAACACTCAAGTAGGCGACCCTTTTTATGCCGACACCGTCTATCCCATATGGATACAGCAGCGGCTGGTGGTTCCGCGCGGCTCGATCATCAAAGGCACGGTGACTGAAGTCTCCAAGCCTGGCGCGATCAAGGGCAAGGGAAGGATTGCGATCAGGTTTGAATCGATCCTGTTGCCCAACGGGGTCGAACGCAGCCTGGTAGCCAATTTCCATGGAATTCATGGACCAGGCGCTGAAAAGATCGATCGCAAAACGGAGACGGTCGAACAAGGTGGCACCAGCAACAAGGGTGCTGATGTGGGCACCGTGGTCGGCACGGCCGGTGAGGGCGCAATCATCGGAGCGGTCGCCGCCAATCAAGGCGCAGTCGGCGCGGGAATTGGCGCGGGCGCGGGCGCTGCCGCCGGTTTGGCGATCATACTCCTCAGCCGGGATCGGAACCTGGTTCTGGAGCCCGGTGTTCAGCTGGATCTCGAGCTGAGGCAACCCCTTCGCTTTGCCTACGGCGAGGTGATCTTCAGTCAAGCCGAAATCGACAAAGCCCAACGGACTGCCGTAACCCGGCCCAAACCGCAGAGCAAGCCGGGCAGGACTCTCCCGTTCTTCTTTCCGAGGATCTGGCGGTAGAAGAACAGGGCGCGGCGTAGCCGCAACTAAGTTTTAACGCCAAGACGCAAGGACTCTAAGACGCCAAGAAATCAACGGTTTAAGTACTTGGCGCCTTGGCGTCTTGGCGGTTAAGAACCTTATCGCCCCTCCCGGAAGTGTCAATCCTCGGAACTCGTATTCTCTGTTTTCTTCGTGGCTGCGTTTTTCCCCCAGTGTCTGAATTGCAGAAGTCTAACGCAATTGCTTGACAACCCGGTGTGAGCCGGGATATTCATGCCCGGCTCTGGATTCATCGATGGCAAACATGGTTCGCTGGGCTGATGTCCGACTCCTCTATGTACGGGAACTACGTTCTGCGCTGCGTGAGCGCAACATCGTTGTCAACGGCATCCTTTTGCCGATATTCCTCTACCCGCTGATACTCTGGTTGGTCTATACCGGCATATCGTTCGTCGGGGGGCCGACGCAAGGATTTGCTTCACGCGTGATGCTCAAGGGCCTGTCTCACGAGCACCTGGCATTGCAGAAGGACCTCGAACACGATTTCCGGATCGAACTGAAGAACACCCCGGATCCGGTCGGCGATATCCGCGGCGGGACGCTCGACCTGCTGGCCGAATTCCTCCCCCCCGCGGCCGGAGCGGCTTCTCCGGAGAGCAACTTCCGAGTTCAGCTGACATTCGACAACTCCAAGGACAGAAGCGGGATCGCTCGCGACCGTTTCGCGGAAATTCCCTCGCGCTACCGCGATCAGTATCTCGAGCGGAACGCCGGCGCGCTCGGCATTTCTCCGGCGCAGCTGCAACAATTCTGGATAGAGTCGAAGAACATCGCGACAAGCCGCCAGATGGGGCAGTTCATTCTGGGTCTGATGCCACCCCTCTTTCTGATCATCATGGTTGCGGTCGGATGCATGTTTCCCGCGATCGACAGCACGGCGGGCGAGCGAGAAAAATCGACGTGGGAAACATCCATGACGATCGCCACCCCGCGCGCCAACATCATTCTGGCCAAGTACCTTTACGTGACCACCATGGCCTCCCTCGCCGGAATCCTGAACCTGACGGCAATGCTCCTCTCGATGAAATCTGTGCTCGCACCGATCCTGGGGGGCCGGACCGATGACCTGACCTTTCAGATCCCCCTTTTCTCGGTGCCGCTCATCCTGCTGCTGACCCTCCTGCTGGCCGCTTTCGTGGCGGCGGGCATGATGATCTTCGCCTCATTTGCCAGGACTTTCCGTGAGGGTCAGGCGATGGTGAGCCCTTTTTATATCGCGATCTTTATGCCGGTAATGTTCCTGCAGGCGCCAGGAATTCAATTCACCGCTGGATTGGCGGCCATACCCATCATCAACATTGCCATGGTATTTCGCGAAGCCATCACCGGAACGTTCCATTGGCATCTCATCGGGATCACGCTGGCAGTGGAGGTACTCTGCATCGCCGCGGCCTTGTGGCTGGCAACGGCGATTCTCCGTTATGAGGACTTCCTCATGGGCAGCTATGGTGGGAGCTTCGCGAAGTTCTTGAAGGAGCGATTGCTCGGCGGCAGGCGCCGAAGGAGGCAATAATTCATGGATCCTGTGGTTGTGCTGGGGTTGGCAAAGACGGTTTATGACGAGGCGCGCGGAGAAGTAAAGGCCGTCCAAGGGATCGATTTCGAGTGTCGAGCCGGCGAAATCTTCGGCCTGCTGGGGGCCAATGGCGCCGGCAAAACGACCACGCTACGCATGCTTTCCACGATTTTAACTCCAACGGGAGGAAGCGCCACCATCCTGGGACACGACATTGCTGCCGAGCCCACCGCCGTGCGCAAGTGTCTCGGCTTCTACTCGGCATCCACGGCGCTCTATCCTCGCCTGACGGCCCGGGAGACGATTGAATTCTTCGCGCGTGTCAATCATACCCCGGAGATGTGAAGCAACGCGTTGATTACCTGATCGAGAAATTCGGCATCACAAAGTATGCTTCGGCCCGCGTGGACAAGCTCTCCGCAGGAATGAAGCAGAAGGTCTCCATCGCAAGGACTGTGGCGCATGACCCGCCGCTGCTGATCTTCGATGAGCCCTCGGTTGGTCTCGACGTGCTCAACGCCCTCGAAATGCAGGAGGTGATCAAGGAATTCCGCGGGCACGGCAAGACCATCCTGTTCTCCACGCATATCATGAACGAGGCGGAGAAACTCTGCGACCGCATCGCCATCATTCACGCCGGGCGCATCCTCGCCTGCAACAACCTGGAAGAGCTTCGTCGTGTCACGGGTGAGCGCTACCTGGAAGACATCTACATCCACTATGTGAGGGGTCAGGGATGAACTGGCAGACCGTCCGGGTGATCTTCGGCAACGAACTGCGCATGTTGCTGTGCTACCGGCGCACGATCATCGTCGCGATAGTCCTGCCCCTGCACATCTACCCACTCATGTTCTTCGCCACCAAAACAACCGCGGACCGGCGTGAGCAGAGCCTGGCATCGACGGTATATGAGTATGCGATAACCGGATCGCAGGCAGAGCAGGTTCGCGAGCTGATCGCCACGGGTGCAGCATCAACGGCGCAAAAAGCAACTCCCAATAAAAACGAAAAAGACAGCCTCGCGGACTTCAAGTTCCGGGAGGTTAAAGTCCAGGACCCTTCCGCGAGCTTGAAATCCGCCGAAATCCACTTTTACCTCGAGGGAGTGAGCGGGGAAGGAAGCCGATGCCCTTCCTAAAGACACACAATCACCAGGCGCCAAGGCGGCAGCCGAGTCATCACCATCGAAGGCAGTGGACCAAATCGCTCCGGCGCCCAGACGACTTCCCGGCGTGCCGATGATTCGCATCTATTTCCAGGGAGACCGCGATGCCTCCCAGGCCGGGAGCTCAATGATGCGGGAATTCCTATCGCGAGCTCGAGGCACGGAGCGTAATGCACTCCTGCGGTCGCATGGCTTCCGGGCCAACCCCGACCAGATTATGCCGGCCGGTGAGACCAATGTTGCCAGCGCGGCGCAGGTGACGGGTTCCTATATCGGACGGTTTCTGACCCTCTTCGTGTTGATCTTTCTGTTGAGTGCCGGTTCTATCGTTGCGATGGACAGCATCGCCGGGGAGAAGGAGCGGGGCACTCTCGAAACGCTGCTGACCACCGCCGCGCGCCGCGGCGAGATCGTAGCCGCGAAGCAGCTGCTCATCGTAACGGCGGCGCTGATCGTCACAGTCGTACAGATTGCGAATCTCCTGGCCTACGTGACCTTCAAGGTGATCAAACTCCCCGGGAATTGGGTGATCGAGGCGCCGCCTGCGACCATCCTCACGTTGCTCCTGCTCTTTGTCCCGATGGCGGCGTTTACCGCTTCGATTCTGCTCATGCTTTCGGCTTACGCGAAATCCTACAAAGAGGCCCAGCTCTACTTTTTCCCAGTGTATCTGGTGAGCATGATTCCCGCAATGGCCGGGGTGATTCCAGGAATCGCGCTGCGCTCGGCCATCGTCCTGGTTCCGATGGCAAACGTGAGCGTGGCAGTGCGCGAGATCATGGTGGGAAAGTTTGATTGGCCGATGATCGCAGCCGTGTTCCTGGTGATGACGTTGGCGGCAGCCTGGGCCGTGCGCGCTTCCGCAAACATGCTGTCGCAGGAGAGCCTGATCACGGCCAGCGAGGCCGCCGCCGCGGATATCGCCGGCGGATCGGCGCTCTTCCCGAAGCACGTGCTCCGCTGGTATGCGGTGATGGGCGTTGTCCTGTTCGCCGTGGCGCTCAACGTTCCCCAGTTGGGCACCTTCCGGGCACAGGTACTCTTCAACGAGCTGGTCATTTTTCTGGGTGCGGTACTGTTGATGATCCGGAAATACCGGCTGAATGTGCGCGAAGCGCTGGCCTTGCGGCCGGTAAATCCGCTCGCCTGGATCGGTGTTCTTCTCGCCATCCCCTCCGGAATCGTGGTCGCCACCGGCGTATTCCGGCTGGCGAGCCTGGTATTTCCCGTACCTGAGCGGGTGCTGGAGCAGTTCGGCCGCGACC
>JBEKYG010000162.1:0-8635 GCA_049511215.1 Acidobacteriota bacterium
GCATTTGACGCCCCGGAAGATGAGGGCTGCGATTCAGGCGCAGATTGATGCCCTCGAAGCGCCTCACGTCGTGTTGATCGGCTATGGGTTGTGCGGCAACGGTCTGGTCGGCCTGAAATCGCGGTGTCACACGCTCGTCATTCCATGTGTCGACGATTGTGTGGCGCTGTTCCTCGGGTCGCGCGCGGCCTACCTTCGTGAATTCCACGCCAATGCGGCAACCTACTACCTCACCCCGGGATGGCTGGAATGCGGCGGCGAGCCGAGGAGCGAGCATTTAAAATGCCGCGACAAATACGGCGAGGAGAAAGCCTCCTTGATTTCAGACACTCTCTACAGCCGCTACCGAAGAGCCTGCTTCATCGCCTTCACCCCCGAAGTCCTGGAGCAATACCGCCCGCGAGCCATGCAGGTGGCGGACTTTTGCCGGGAGCGTTGGGGCTGGCGGTACACAGAGCAGGTCGGCTCGGACGCGCTCATCCGGCGGCTGCTCCAGTTTGGCCGAACCGAAATCGAAGCCGGTGGGCCCCTCGATACGGGGGATTTCCTGATCATCAAACCGGGAGAGGAAGTGGAGCAGGCTCCATTTATGCTATGGGCCTGTCAATGAATAACGTTTGCACTTTGCTGCGGTCCCCAGGCCCCCTGGCAAGGCGCGAGCGACGAGCATACCCGCTGTGGTATGTAAGGAGCGAGCAACGCAGCCAGCGGGCCTGCGGGCCGCAGCCCGTAGGGGCGCGGCGGCGGGCGGGCATCTGCGGCGTTGCCGCTCCTCGACGATGTCATCACATCGCCTGCGTCGCGGCGCCTTGCATCTGCCCGCCCGGCGCTCGCACCAAAGTGTAAACGTTATTCATTGGCAGGCCCTAAGGGCTAACCTTTAGGAGGAACCAGCCACATGTACTACTTATACAATCAGGTGAAAGAAATGACCCCGATGGAGCGGATGATGGCCGCGCTCCGCGGTGAGAAGCCCGACAGGGTGCCGGTACACATCTACCCGCGCTTTGCCCCACTCGAATACCTGGGGCTGAACTTCCTCCAGACCTGGGAGGTCCCCGATCTATACGTCAAAGCGCAGATCCTGGGCCAGGAGAGGTTTCAATACGATTGCGTGATTGATTACGACATGATGGGGCCCGTCGAGGAGGCCTTGGGCACCGTGCTGAAGTATCCGGAAAACGACGTGCCCATGGTCAAAGAGCCTGCCATCAAAGGCAAAGAGGACACGAAGAAGATCAACTGGAAAATTGATCCTCGAAAAGACGGCAACATGCCCAAGGTCCTCTACGTCATCCGGAGACTCAAGGAGGAATTGATGAAGCGAGGGGGCGGAAAGCAGCACGTTCCCATCATGACATGGGGGAGCTGCCCCTCCAGAACCGTCGGCTGCCTGCTTGGTTTTCAGAAATGGTTCACCACCGTCGGGCGCGACCCTGGATGGGCGCAGGAACT
Organism: Acidobacteriota bacterium; assembly: GCA_049511215.1. Lineage (GTDB taxonomy): Bacteria > Acidobacteriota > UBA6911 > UBA6911 > UBA6911 > JAFNAG01. The sequence goes on from JBEKYG010000162.1 coordinate 1,456, forward strand.
CATGGAGCTGGCGCTCGATCCGTGGTTGGAGATGGTAAAGGCGGAGGTGGAAGCCGGCGCCGATCTGGTGTGGGTCAACGATCCGGTCTCGTCGGCCGACTGTATCTCGCGGGCCACCTATGAGAAGTTGACCCAGCCCATGGAACGGAAGTTCATCGAGGCCATCCGAAGGGAGACGGGAGTGCCCGTCGTCTTCCATCCCTGCGGCAACTGGCATGATCGACTGGACCTCATCGCGCAGAATCAGGCCGACTGCTATTTTCTGGGTCCAATGGACATTCGACTGTGCGTGGAAAAAATCACCGAGCAGAACCGGGCCGGCAATGCGCGCGCCAAGGCCATCAACGGCAACGTGGGGGCCACCACACCGAGCGCCACGGATAAGAAAGTGCCCATGCCTTACGCTACGACTCTGGACAAGGGCACGCCGGACGCGATCGAATGGGAATGCAAAGAGGTGATCCAGGTCGTCGAGGGGAGCGGCCTGCGCAGCATCCTCGGCCCCAACTGCTGGACGCCCCAGGGCGTACCATTCGTCAATATTGATACCGTGGTCTACTCCGCGAGAAAGCACGGCCGGCTCTCCTAAGTCTGCATGCCGGAAATCAAACATATGTTTGGGACCAAATGAGTTCTCGCGGTGTTTCGAAGGATCCAAGGGGCAAAGGGGCCTCAATGGCTCATCCCTTGGCCCCTTTGCGTCTTGGACCCTGTTTGCGAGCGAAGTGAGCCAAGTTCGTTCTATTGAATGGGAGTATCGAGGAGGTATGAATGACTCTCGCCGGTGATGTATTGGAAGAGATAAAGATCAGCATTGTAAACATGGAGGACCAGAAGGCCGTTGAGCTCACCAGAAAGGCTCTGGCGGATTACCCGGCCGAGGAAATTCTGAATCGGGCGCTCATCCCGGCGATGGAAATGGTCGGGAATGAATATGAGCAGGGGAAGAAGTTTATCCCGGAGATGCTCCTGGCAGCGGAAGCGATGACGGCAGCTCTGGAGTTGCTGAAGCCCCAGCTTGCCCGCTCCGATGTGAAGAAGGCCGGCAAGGTCGTAATGGGAACCGTGGAAGGCGACGTGCACGACATCGGCCAGAGAATGGTCTGCATCATGCTGGAAGGCGCCGGCTTCGAGGTCGTAAGCTTAGGGGCGGACGTCCCAACGGTTGACTTCGTCAACGCCGTCAAGGCTAAGAGCCCCGACATACTCGGGATGTCGGCGCTCCTGACGACCACAGCGCCGCGAATGAAGGGAGTGATCGAAGCACTTCAAAAAGAGGGTCTGCGGGATAAGGTGAAAATCATGGTCGGCGGCGCCATCCTGAACCAGCGACTTGCCGATGAATACGGCGCCGACGGCTACGCTCCCGACGCGGCATCCGCCACCAGACTGGCCCGGACACTGATCGCAGCCTCGCGCCCATAAGGCGAAAAGGGGACCTACCGAATCTCCAGCGCTTGCCCCCGAGATTGCTGAATAAGATCCGTCTGCAGAGAGGTCACGCACCCTGGACGGACCTGCTTGCGACCGAAGAGCGCCTGGGTGCTCTGCAGAATCGATTTGTAAGCCATTCGTAAGCCTGATCCGAGCGGGCGGTGGATCCGGCAATCGGGGACGCCTATTTCCGTCCCCTTGCTTTCTCGAGTCAGGCGATCAGGCTCTCGGCCAGGTTCAGAAACCTCTGTGCGCGGCTGATTTGTTCCTCTGCTTCCTCAGCTGAAACATCGGTATGCAGGTCATAATCCCCTACGTCGCGGCTGTCCTGACCCTCTATCAAAAACCGGTGATACTCTGGAGCAACGCGGCCAGTCTTAACAAAGCGTTCGCCAAAGGCTGCAATAACGGCGGAATGCTTCGAGAAAGCGAGTCCCTCGCCCAACAGAAATGCTTATGCGAGATAAAACATCGCGTAGTAGGCTCGTGATAGCGCAAATTCGTAGAAGGCTTGCTCCGCGAGAACGCGCGCAGCTTTGAGGCTTTGCCGCGCCTTTCTCAATCACCTTGGTGGCAATTACGACCTGCGGGTTCTGTTGTGCCCAATCATGGGGCGCCTGTTTGCCGAGTTCCGCCAGATGGGAAGCATCCGTCAGGAACTTCCCAGCTGCGAGTGTGCCGTAGCGGCGCAGGCCGGCAGCTACAACCACCATTTGACCCGTGGTTGAATCCATAAAACGGGAAATGAGAGCGTAATCTTCTGTGACCTTTTGCGGCGGAACCGCGTCATTTCTGGCCCAGTCTCTCCGGGGTGGATGTTTGGGAACTTGCTTCGTACCTACCTTCAGATCTTCGGGAATTGGGGTGGCCATCTCCGTCTTCAAATGAGTTCGAACAGGTCGCAGCCTGATGCCCGCCGATCGAACGTGCAGGTAACCTCGGCCCCTTGATCGCGATGGCTCAAGCCAATCAGGTAGTCGGCAAAGTCCGCCTTTCCGTTTTCATAGAGATGGAGCGCCTGCCATGCCAGTTCGGACCGGTCCAGGAGCAAATCTCCTACGGAAAGCAACTGGCGCAGCACCGTGGCAATGGTGCCCCGGTCATACCCATACCCGCGATCGAGCACCCAAACCAGTTCGCAGAGAACCACCAGGCTCACGACTCCAGGATCATCCGCCGAGCAGCGGGATGCGATCAAACCGGACGCCGCGCGCGCCTCCTCCTTGTTGTCCTGGACGATGTGGCGGACGAGCACATTCGTATCGAGCCCGATCATCGGCGTGCTCCCCCGGCAATCGCCGCATCCATCTCCGCCAGCGTGAGCGCGCGCTTCGGCTTGGGGACGGCGCCTTTCAGATCCTTCACCGAGCCTGACAAGGGGATCACCTCCAGCCGGCCATCACCGCGAATCACAAACTCCAGCTTTGTGCCTGGCAGGATCCGGAGACGCCTCCGAGCCTCCACAGGGATCGTCACTTGCCCTTTCGATGTCACAGTCGATGTCATGACCACACCTCATTTCCTTACATTATCCCCTTACCATAACGCCGGCACCGCCTAATGTCAATGAAGCCCCGGCTCTATCAGTCCTCCGGGATCGGGCTGCCGAAGGAAGGACGGCCGGCAAGCCCACATTTCCAATCCTGGTAACGAGATCACCGGCTATTGGGTTAGTGACGGTCAAAGGGGTGACAACTTCGGATGGTGAAGAGATAAGTAGCTGAGCGCCGATGCCGTATTCCACGCGGGTGAACGGAGCGGCTGCTCTCTTAAAATCAGGTAAACGTGTGGGACGTCCCCGGTTTTCACGATAGTTCCATAGCCGGGGAATCCGCGAGATCGTGCCGCCGGCGCGTACTGTAAATGGAGGCGGGCATGTAGCATGACAGGTAACGGCGGGCTACTCATGGAGTCACTCCGTGACAGATTTTCTTGCTTCCGCCTGCGGATGCCGTGCCCGAGGATTATGACTTTGGCATGATCCTGGGTAGGATTTTTAGACCAGCCTTGAATGCCAGTGACCTCTGCCTTCGATCGAAGGAGACGAACTGGCGGGCTCCGAGGAGTGAAGCTGCGGCAACGTGAAGGATATCGAGACTCCGGGCGCCAATGACTGCCGTGTGTGCCGCCGACAAAAATTCCGCATGATCAAACACGGCCCGAACGTCCAGGTCGGGCATGTGAAGAAACCCGCTGTGGATGTCGTGCTGGAGATTCTCGAGCGCGCCCCGCAATTGAAACTGAGTCAGTTCCTTGCGATGCCGCTTCAACCGGAGCGCATTTTTGATCTCGATCGCGTGCAATGGAGTAAAAAGAAGTGGCGGCTCGGCTCGCCTGATAAGGGTTAAGGCCTGCGGGGAGGTGGTCTCGAGGCAGTAGGCCTTCACCAGGACTGACGAATCGAAGTAAGTGGTCACAGGCGACCCCGGTCCTCGAGGATGATCTCGCTCGCGGCTTTGCCTTTGCTCCCCTGTGGGAACAGATGTTTCAGCCGGGCTTCAAAATCCGGGCTCTCGGAAGGAGCCGCTGCCGCATGGCACGCCGGTATCAGCCGGGCCAGTTTTTTGCCGCGGTATGTGACCTCGATGCTCTCCCCGGCCTTCAGCCATTTGGCGATACGAGAGAATGAATACCGAAGATCTCTCACAGTAGAAGTTTTCATGTGATGCATAATGCATCACATCACACGATAGCGTCAAGCAGAAGCTGAATCCGCAGGATCGGAAGCCGCTCGCGCTTACCGACGAGCTCTCGATAGACGTATCCTGGCTGGATGCAACGATTGGCCCGTGGCATAGAGAAGCCTCCGATAAGTGATTTGGCTTAGAAGCAGAAAAAGGGCACGAAATCTTCACGCAAGGCCCCTTTCATCCTCTTCTAACGAAGTCATCCCCAGATTGAGCAACCACTTCGCGTGGTCCGACCCCAGACTCTCCCAGACCCTCCGGCGTTGTCCGGTGTTCATAAATGTATTGGGACCGTTGCTTGGGCAGGCAAAGGCCGTCAGCGGCCCTTGCCATGAGCCTCGCTGATTTTCCTGAGGTTATCCGCGGCGGGCTTGAAATCGGGTTTGATGCTCAGGGCTTGTTTGAATTGCGCGGTGGCATCTTCAATGTTGCCCAGCTGTCCAAGCAGACTGCCGAGATTGTTGTGCGCTTCGGCATTGTCTGGGTCCGCAAGAATTGCCTTTTCATACTCTATTTTAGCCAAATCGAATTTTTTCAGGCCGGCATAGGTCACCCCCAGATTGTAATGAGCCGTGGCGGAGGCTGCCCGCGGGGCAATGTCCAAAGCGATTTCAAACTGCTTGATCGCTTCATCCACGTTGCCCTGAAGGGCGAGGGCAATGCCATAGTCGCAATGAGAAGAGGCGAACTTGGTGCGAATCTCTTTGTCCTCGGGATCCAAGCGGATGGCTTCCGTGTAGTAGTGAAAACTCTCCGAAAAACGCTTCATCTTGCAGAGCAGAAGGCCCATGTTGTAATAAGTTTTGGCAAAGTCCGGTTTGGCGCGCAGAGCTGCTTCCATGGCTGATTCTGCCTTGTCATAGGCCCCACGGTCCATGAATATGATCCCCAGGTTGTTGTAAGCGTCAAATCTGTGCGGGTCGAATTGAACCGCTTGCCGATAGTGAACCATGGCCTCATCATCGCGATGTTGCGCCTGCAGCGAGCAGCCCAGGTTGTATTGGGAGAAAGCGTCTCCCGGCGTGACCTCGACCGCGTGCGCCCAGGCGGTAATGTTGTCTTTCCAGAATCGCACTTGCCCATAAGCGAGTGATGCCAGTGCCAGGAGAGCCATACCGGCCAGCGCACCAAGCACCATCGTTGAGCGCCGTCTGGTCTCAGGTTGAGCGCCCCAAAAGCGGCCAATAAGATCGGGTGCGCCCCAGGCGATGATCACAAAAATCCCGATGAAGGGAATGTAGGTGTAGCGGTCGGCGAGGCCCTGGCTTCCGATCTGCACGATACCTATGACCGGCACAAGCGTAATGACGTACCACAGCCAGCCAAAAGTGACATAGGCTCGCTTAGCGTGGGTCACAATCGAGTAGTAGGTCATCGCAGCAAGAGCGATCAGGCATGCGACAATCTTCCACCCTTCCAGTGTGTTCATCGGGTGCGGATAAAATATGGCCAGGTTTAGCGGCCATATCATTTTCTCCAGATAGATGACATAGGATACTACGGCATTCATCATCCGGAAATTGAAGGGCACGTTATCCAACTGTGCGACGGCTCCGCCGGCTTTTTGCGCCCAAAAAGTCAGAAAACACGAGACGATGGAAACCGCGAACAGCGGAACCTTTTCTAAGAAGAGTCTCGGCAGCGGGAGCGAACGCTGACTTCCAGCGGCAAGCCGCCGCAAGGGCCAGATATCGAGCAAAAGCAGAGTGATCGGGAAACTGACCAGCATGGGTTTTGCCATCAGCCCCATCACAAACGCCCCCAAAACCGCCCCGTATCTCCCAGCCGATGGTTTCCTCAGATACAGCAAGTAAGCCCAGATGCCGAGAAACCAGAACATTGTGCTCAAAACATCCTTCCGCTCGCTGATCCAGGCTACGGATTCGACGTGAATCGGATGGAGCGCGAACAGTGCGGCTACGAAAGCGCTCCGGTAGAGAGAGCCGGTGAGTTGATGAAGAACCAGCAGGAGCAGGACGGCATTGAGCGCATGAAGAACGATATTCGTGGCATGGTACGACGAGGGATTCATACCGGAAAGCCCGTGGTCGATCATCAATGATATCCAGGTCAGGGGATGCCAGTTTGAAACCTCCATGCTGGTGAATGCCCAACGGACGCTCTCGCCTGTCAACGCTGCCTTGACGTGGCTGTTATTGGTAACATAGAGATCGTCATCCATGCTGATGAAATCATATTCAATCGACTGTCCGTAGACCACGATGGCGGCGAGAACCAGGAGAGTGCAGATGATCAGAATGGCAGTTCGATCATTCGTCTCCGGCTTGCTCTTCGGAACGCTGACTACCTCCAGCTTGTTCTGGCGCTTCATTCGTGCAGATTTGCGCATCTTTATTCCTTAATCACTGACTCCGCCATAAAGAAATTATCAGACGATCCTGCCGACACCAACCAGGAATGCAAAACGCTCCCAGTCTGGAGGAGAAATGCGCCGACGAATGCCGATTGTATCGCTTTTGTTGGCGTTCATCCGCGTCCAAATGATAGTAATTCGTTCTGTCCACGTAGGCGGAGGATAGCAGCACTTGGGGTGGGGAGCACCCGGAAATTACACCACCGGGCAGGTGAAGTAGGGGACCTTCACCAAGCCGGGGAGAGCAAATCCGCGCAAGGGGTGAGGAGAAGCGTTCCCCGAGCTCGGGGAACGCTTCTCCTCACCCTGCGCCGCCATTGGGGGCGAAGGAGCCGAATCGGAATGTCCCCTCTTCGAACTATCGGCGGGGTAACTCCAGGATTGTCTCGGCTGCGAGACGTGCGGCCTTACTGACGAGACCGACACAGGCGGTGTGCCCACCCGCCAAGTGGAACTTCTCCTCCTCTTCCAAGATCACGGTCTCAAAGCTCCGGCCGAAGATGCGGATCTGCAGATCGCGGCAGGACCAGCTGCCGAACTCCTGGATAAACCGCTGATAGAAGCCTCGGATCAGCATCAAAGATCGAGGCACCTGATAAATCTCATCAACCACCTCGGGCTGAGGATAGATCGTGTCGGCGAAATCCTCGCGCCCGCAGGCCAATCCCATTGCCATGATGCAACC
>JBEKYG010000163.1:0-8628 GCA_049511215.1 Acidobacteriota bacterium
GTCGAACAACCGTTCGGCATCGCGATCGACCTCTTCTTCCTCTTCCTCGGGTTGCTCCTCGAAGTTGATGAAGATGAACATGTGATCCTTCATGATCTTCGCAGCCTGAGCGATGGCGTCCTGCGGACGAATGCATCCGTTGGTCCAGACATCGAGCACCAGCTTGTCATAATCGGTCGTTTGCCCAAGCCGGGCGGCTTCGACACTGTAGTTGACGCGCTTGATCGGCGAATGGACGCTGTCGAGCGGGATGAACCCAATCGGGAGGTCTTCCTCGAAGTTTTCGTCGGCAGGGATGTAGCCTCGGCCGTTCTTGACACGCATTTTGATCTTGAGCGACCCTCCTTCGCCGATAGTCGCAAGGTGAACGTTCGGGTCAAGAATCTCGACGTCAGGGTCAGGCGTGACATTACCTGACTTGACTTCGCCCGGCTGGTCCGCTTCGAGGTAGATCGTCTTTTCGTGCGCCACCCTCAATCGGATCGGCATCTGCTTGAGATTCATGATGATGTTGGTGGCGTCTTCGGTCACATTCGGGATGGGAGTGAACTCGTGCAGCACCCCTTCGATTTTGACCGCGGTAATCGCCGCCCCTTCGATCGACGAGAGCAGAACCCGGCGCAGAGCATTCCCGATCGTGGTGCCGAATCCACGCTCAAACGGCTGAGCATAGAACTGTCCGTACGTCGGACTCAACGTCTCGAGGTCGCAAATGAGTCTCTTAGGCTTCTGGAACCCTTTTGTCATATTCGTCTCCAATGATCGAACCGGATCCATGGACGATTGACGATTTACTATGGACGATTTCTTTCAATCGTCCATGGTAAATCGCCAATCATCAATCCTTCGGTTCCGTCTCTACTTCGAGTAGAGTTCGACAATCAATTGCTCGTCGATGGGCATCTGCAAGTCATCGCGCTTGGGCAGGGACATCACCGTGCCCTTCAGGCCCGCGGCATCGAGCTGGAGCCAGGCCGGCACGCCGCCGCGTCCTCCGACCGTTGCCACGGAATCTTGGATCTGTTGCACCTTTTTGGTTTTTTCCCGCAGCGTAATCACGTCGCCGGCATGAACCGCCAGTGAGGGTATGTCCACCTTTTTTCCGTTGACCAGGACGTTCCCGTGAGCGACCAGCTGGCGTGCTTGATCGCGCGAGGTGGCAAAGCCCAGGCGACAGACGACGCTGTCAAGCCGGCGTTCCAGGCTAAGCAGAAGCGTCTCGCCGGTGATCCCCTTTTTCTTGTCGGCCTTCTTGAAATAGTTGGCGAACTGACGCTCGAGAACGCCATAGATGCGCCGTACTTTTTGTTTTTCTCGCAACTGCAGACCATATCCAAGCTGGGGTTTCGGGCGCCGGTCACGTCCGTGCTGGCCTGGTACAAAGTTGCGCTTTTCGATCCCGCAGGTGTCTTTGAAGCACCGGTCCCCCTTGAGAAAGAGCTTCATCCCTTCCCGCCGGCAGAGCCGACATTTTGCTTCGCGATATCTAGCCAAATTGTTTCTCCTCTTTCAAACTTCCCGTCCAAGGCCCCTCGCAGGGGCACAGACGACTTCCAGACTCTACACCCTGCGACGCTTGGGAGGCCGACAGCCGTTATGTGGGATCGGGGTGATGTCGCGAATGTTCTTCACCTCAAGCCCCGACGCCTGCAGTGCTCGAACGGCAGACTCTCGTCCGGCTCCGGGTCCCTTGAGATAAACCTGCAGCGTGCGCATGCCATAGTCCTTGGCGCCGGCTGCCGCGGTCGTAGCGGCCTGCTGCGCGGCGAACGGAGTGCCCTTGCGCGATCCCTTGAAACCGACTGCACCCGCACTCGAGGCGGTCAGCAGGTTTCCCTCGAGGTCGGTGATGCTGATGACCGTGTTGTTGAAGGTCGCCAAAATGTGGGCGATGCCGCTTGGGATGGTCAGCTTCTCACGCTTCTTTCCCGTCTTCTTCTTTCCCGTTTTCTTTGCTTTCTCCGCCATTGATTCACTCCTGATTCGTGCCGGCCCGGAAACGGCCGCGATTTCCCTGCACCGCCGACTTGTTATTTCTTACCGACAATCCGGCGCGGCCCTTTTCGTGTGCGCGCGTTGGTATGAGTCCGCTGTCCCCGAACGGGCAAACCCCGGCGATGACGCAGGCCCCGGTAGCAGCCGATTTCCATCAGCCGTTTGATGTCCATGGAGATGGCTTTGCGCAGATCGCCTTCGACCATGCCGTCCCTCTGAATGATGTTTCGGATCCGGATAGCCTGGTCCTCGGTAAGATCTTTCACCTTGATCGAGACGTCGACCTTCGCCTCTTCACAGATCTTGGTCGCTCTGCTCGTGCCGATCCCGTAAATGTATGTGAGCCCGATCTGCACCCGCTTGTTCAGTGGCAGATCCACTCCCGCAATTCTAGCCAAAGTTTACCTCCCTAACCTTGGGTGAGGGGTTCGGCCTCAACCCTGTCGCTGCTTGTGCTTGGGATTGGGGCACTGAATGTACACCACTCCCTTGCGGCGGACTACCTTGCACTTGACACAAATTTTTTTGACCGATGCACGCACTTTCATGACAGTCACTCCACGGCGATTCGCCCGCCCTGACTCTTGGCTCTCCTCGCGCACAGCGCAGCCGATCCCAGGGGATCAGCTCGTGTCCTACTTGTACCGATAGACGATGCGCCCCCGGGTCAGGTCATAAGGTGACAGCTCTACCAGGATCTTGTCTCCGGGCAAAATACGGATAAAGTTCTTTCGCATCTTCCCTGACACGTGAGCCAGAACCATGTGCTTGTTTTCAAGCTCGACCCGGAACATGGCGTTCGGGAGCGTCTCCACTACCGTCCCCACGACCTCGATTGCATCCTCTTTGGGCATATGGCATCCCGCGCCGCCGATCACAGCGCGGCTCGATTCTGTTCCTCTCGGTTTAGGATCGCGACAATAGAGTCAAAAATCTGGTCGACCTCAGCCTCCCCATTCACCTCGACGTATTGCCCGCGCCGCTGATAAAAATCGACGAGCGGCTTCGTCGTTTGGTGATATACCTGAAGGCGCTCACGGATCACCTCCGGGCGATCGTCCTTGCGCTGGATCAAAGCCGATCCGCACTCATTGCAGTGTCCCGACGCGCGGTTGGGTTGCAAGCCCGCGTTGTATACTTTGTGACATTTCGGGCAATTCCAACGCCGTGACAGCCTCTCCACCAGAACCTCGTCATCGACCATGATACCCAGGGCGCGTATTTCAATGCCTTCCTGCGTAGCCAGCCTTTCAAAGAACTCAGCCTGGCCAAGCGTACGCGGATACCCGTCCAGGATAAACCCTGCCTCTGAGTCTCCTTCCAAAAGATGCGTCTTTACGATCGCGTCGACGAGGCTGTCCGGGACCAATACCCCAGCCTCCATCAGTTTCTGCGCCTCTTTCCCCAGATCCGGCTGCTTCCTTACTGCCTCCCTGAGTGCATCACCCGTGGATATGCTGGGGTATCCATAATAGGCCGCCAGCATATGTCCCTGAGTCCCTTTGCCCGCGCCTGGCGGGCCCAGTAATATCAGTGCTCTTCTTGCCATAAGCACCGCCGCACGGGCATGTATCTCAACCTCTCCGGCCGCGGATACGCCCTTTCTTTAAGAACCCATCGTAGTGGCGCATGATCAATTGCGACTCGATCTGCTGGACAGTATCCATGGCCACGCCAACCACAATCAGCAACGAAGTGCCGCCAAAATAGAAGGTTACCCCAAGCCCCGTGGTAATCCCGCTCAGCCCGGCACCGGTCAGCCAGTCGTCCAGTTTGGGACCGATGAGGGGCAACGGCTGAACCTTGAATCCAGTCATCAGGAATTCGGGCAGGAGACAGACCAGCACGAGATAGATGGAGCCTGCCGCGGTGAGCCGGCTGAGAATCCGGTCAATGTGCTCCGCGGTTCTCTTACCCGGACGAATGCCCGGAATGTACCCGCCATATTTACGGATATTGTCAGCCACCTCCATGGGGTTGAAGATAATGCTGACATAGAAGAAGCAGAAGAAGATGATCCCTGTGATGTACATCAGGTTATAGAGCGGCATTCCCTGCGCCAGCTGCAATTGGAGGCTCTTCAAGAATGTCTGCGGGAACATCATGCCCAGTGTCGAAGGAATGGACACGATCGAGGCCGCGAAGATCACAGGAATCACGCCGCCGGAGTTGACGCGCAGAGGCAGATGCGTAGCCTGGCCGCCGTAAACCTTGCGTCCCACGACGCGCTTGGCATATTGGACCGGGATCTTTCTTTGCCCGCGTTCGACGAATACCACTGCGGCGACGGTGAGGACCATCACCACCAGCAAGACGATTACCGTAAAAAGCGACCAGGTACGCTGCTGCAGGTTGGTGAGGATCACATTGACGGCGTGGGGCAAGCCGACGACAATACCGGCAAAGATGATCAAGCTGATCCCGTTGCCGATCCCCCTTTCCGTGATCTGCTCTCCTACCCACATGATGAAGGCGGTCCCGGTAGTCAGGGTGATCATGACCATAAAGCGGAAGCCCCAACCCGGATTCAGCACGATGGAGGGCCCGCTCGTGGTGCCCGACTTCTCGAGCGCGATGGCGGTCATGAAACCCTGAAACAGAGTCAGAACCACCGTCAGATACCGCGTATACTGGGTGATCTTCTTACGCCCCAGTTCACCTTCCTTGGAGAGTTTCTCCAGGTAAGGCACCACAACCGTCGCCAGCTGCAGGATGATGGACGCCGTGATGTAGGGCATGATGCCGAGCGCGAAAATGCTGAAACGCCGGAGATTGCCGCCTGAGAAAATGTCGAGGAAGCCGAAAATGGTCCCCGATTGGGCGTTGAACAGAGCGTCCAGGGCAAGGTGGTTGATGCCGGGCGTCGGAATGAAGGCGCCAAAGCGGTAGACGGCGAGCAAACCCAGCATAAACAGAACCCGTTTGCGCAGGTCCGGGATGCTGGCGATATTTTTTATCGAACTGAAAAACGGACTTCTTTCTTCTGGCATTGTTTTTCAACCGTTCGGCCTACGCCGAAGTTTTGACCTGCCCGGTGATCATCTCGACTGTGCCACCCGCTTTCTGAATCTTCTCCAACGCGCTCTTGCTGATTTTGTGCGTCCGAACGTGGATGGCGCGCGGCAACTCCCCCGAGCCCAGGATCTTAAGGCCGTCCTTGAAGTTCTTGACAATCCCCTTTTCCTTGAGGGCCTCTGGATCCACTTTCGCTCCCGCTTCGAAGACCGCGAGGCTTTCCAGATTCACGACCGCATATTCCTTGCGGAACAGGTTGCGAAAGCCGCGCTTGGGCAGGCGCCGGTGCAACGGCATCTGGCCGCCTTCAAAGCCGGGGCGAATCGAGGTCCCTGAGCGGGACTTCTGCCCTTTGTATCCGCGCGTGGCGGTCTTGCTGTGGCCCGTGCCGATGCCGCGGCCTACGCGTTTCGGCTTACGATTGGCGCCTCGCGCTGGTGATAGACTGTTCAATGTCAGTGCCATGGTTGTTCACCCTATTCCGAATCCACGATCTGAACCAGGTGGGGCACCTGGGCCACCATCCCACGGACACCGGGAGTATCCACCCTGGTTATTACCTGATTGAGGCGCTTGAAACCGAGGCCCCTGATGATCAGCCTGTGCTTCGGGGGCGTTCCGATAGCACTCCGGATGTATTTGATCCGCAGCATTGCACCCTCGGTCGGTTCGCTGTGCTTTGTGCCTTCCATAGTTATATTTCCTCGACCTGCTTGCCGCGCAGTTTCGCGACCTCAGCCACTTCCCTCAGGCTTTTCAGCCCTGCGAAGGTCGCTTTCACTACATTGTGGGGGTTGGTACTCCCTAAGGACTTGGTAAGGATATTGGAGATCCCGGCTGACTGCACGACCGCGCGCACGGGTCCACCGGCGATCACCCCAGTACCGTCGGATGCGGGTTTGAGCATCACCCGGCCGGCTCCATAACGGCCGACGACGGCGTGGGGAATCGTGCGGCCCTTCAGAGGGATCCGGATCAGATTCTTGCGTGCCTGCTCGATGCCCTTGCGGATGGCCTGGGGCACTTCCTTTGCTTTTCCCATGCCGTACCCGACCAAGCCGTTCTGGTCGCCAACCACTACCAGGGCACTAAAACTCAGATTCTTGCCGCCCTTGACGACCTTGGTAACGCGGTTGATGGATACTACCTGATCCTTCAACTCCTGACCGCCCACATCGATCTTTTCCAAGCTGCCTCCTAGAACTTCAGTCCGCCTTCGCGGGCTGCCTCCGCCAATGCCTTAACCCGGCCGTGGTAAAGGTATCCGCCTCGGTCGAAAACGACCGCCCCGATTCCTTTTGCTTTTGCCCGCTCCGCAATTGCCTTGCCGACCAGCTTGGCTGCCAGGATGTTTCCTGCTTTTTTCTTATCGCCGCACACCTCGGTTTCAAGCGAGGAGGCAGCGACCAGGGTGGTACCGGCCAAATCGTCGACCACTTGGGCATACATGTGCGCCAAACTCCGATAGACGCACAATCGAGGCCGATTCCCGGTGCCGGAGAGCTTCCGGCGAATTCTCGCATGAATCCTGGCGCGCTCATGGGCGCGGTCAATTGGAGTGATCATTATGCACCCTTCTTTCCAACCTTGAGCCGGACCGTCTCGTTGGTGTAACGGACGCCCTTGCCCTTGTATGCATCGGGCTGGCGCAAAGCTCGAATGTCCGCGGCCACCTGCCCTACCAGTTGCTTGTCCGCACCCGAAATAGTCAAGGTTGTGACATAGTTCTGGATCGTTCTCGGCTGTTTTTCCACTTTAACCGAGATGCCCTCGGGAATGGGAAACTCGATCGGATGCGAGAAACCCAGGCTGAAAGTGACCGCCTTAGGCTTGGCCTCGGCCTTAAATCCGATCCCGACAATGTCCAGCATTCTGGTGAAGCCTTCCGTCACGCCGCGCACGTTGTTGGCAGCAAGAGCGCGCGCCAGTCCATGATATGCTGGATAAGGCTTCTCATCCGAATCCCGGGTAGCCACAAGCTCTCCGCCTTCAACCTTAAAGTGGATGCCGGGCGGAATTGGACTGGTGAGCTTCGTCTTATTGGTTTCGACTTCCAGCGCCCCGTCTTTGATTGAGATCTTGACGCCGCTGGGTATCTTAATGGGTTTCTTACCAACTCGCGACATAACGCACCTTTAACATTACAATCCAATCCTGTTTTCAGCTGATCGTGCAGAGCACTTCGCCGCCGAGCCCCTGCTCCTGGGCCTGCTTACCAGTAAGCAGTCCCCGTGAAGTGGAGATGACACACACTCCCATCCCCCCCTGAACCGTCGGAATGCGGGATTTACCCGCGTAGACACGGCACCCGGGACGGCTCACGCGAGTGAGGGTGCTGATCGCCGGAACCCTTCCCGGCGCGTATCGGAGGTAAACGCGAATCATGCCCTGTTTTAGCTCGCTCGAAACCGTATAGTTCGCGATATAACCTTCGTCCTTGAGGATGCGTATGATCTCCAGCTTCATCTTCGAGGACGGAACATCAACCGTCTCGTGCCTCGAGACGATAGCGTTGCGGATCCGGGTCAAAAGATCAGCGATCGGATCGGTCATGGTCATAAGTTCAACTCTCCACCCAGCGGCCGGTCTTCCGCTCCAGCGACGGATCGCCGGGCGAGACAGCCTGGCATTCTCTTACCAACTCGACTTGGTGACGCCCGGAATTTCGCCTGACAATGCGAGGTTCCGGAAGCAAATGCGACAGAGCAGGAATTTTCTATAAATTCCGCGCGACCGGCCGCAGCGCAGACAGCGATTGTGGGCGCGCACTTTAAATTTAGGCACCTGCCTCGCCTTTGCCCTCAAGCAATTTCTTGCCACGGTGACTCCTTATCTAAACCGGGCGCCAAGTCCTGAATACTGTATTTTCCCAGACATTCCATCGTTGCACCCTCTTGGGAAATGCAATCTTCCAGACCTCGCACCTTGGTGAGACTATTGTTCCTTCTTTGCAAATGGCATGCCCATCAGGCCCAGCAATGAAAGGGCCTCATCGTCGTTTTCAGCCGTGGTCACGATCGTGATGTTCATACCGCGCGCCTTGTCGGCTTTTCCGTAATCGACCTCAGGAAAGAGCAACTGGTCCCGCAAACCGAGTGTGTAGTTCCCACGTCCGTCGAAGGAACGGGTAGGTACCCCGCGGAAGTCGCGGACGCGAGGCAAGGCCGTGTTGACCAGCCGGTCGAAGAACTCGTACATGCGGTCGCCGCGCAGAGTCACGGTCACGCCGATCGGCATGCCCTGGCGCAATTTGAAGGCCGCGATCGACTTCTTGGCCTTGGTGACCACGGGGCGCTGCCCGGTGATTGCCGCCAGCTCCTCAGAAGCCGTGTCGAGGATCTTGGCGTTGGCGATCGCTTCGCCCAGGCCCATGTTCACGTTAATCTTCACGAGCCGCGGCACAGCCATCACGTTCTTATAGCCGAACTGCCGCGTCAGGGCAGGCACTGCCTCCTTCTTGTAGAACTCACGCAATCTACTCATGACTGGATATGCCCTTTACTCATCCAATAGCTCATTGCAGTTTTTGCAGACCCTGACCTTGTGGCCGTCTTGCATCACGCTGTTTCCCACACGCGCACGCTTGTTGCAGCGCTTACAGATGATCATCAGGTTCGA
>JBEKYG010000164.1:0-8622 GCA_049511215.1 Acidobacteriota bacterium
ATAATTTTCGTAGCGCCAGGCCTGGTGTGATCGTCGGTGGCGCAATACGTCGATGCAGTAGTTGGTGGCGATACGCATGATCCATCGATCAAATGGGCGGCTGGTATCAAACTTGTGCAACGAAGTGTAGGCGCGAAGGAAGACCTCCTGCACGGCGTCCTCGCTCTCGAAATGGTCGACCAGTCTGCGGCGTACTGTGCGCCAGATTGCCGTTTGGTAGCGCCTGACCAGTTCCGCAAAGGCGTGCTCATCCCCGCGCAGTGTGTCTTCTACGAGAATACGATCCGTTGAATCTGTCATGGCCATTCCCCGCTTCGCGATCAAATCCGAGTCTCCAGGTCTAAGTGCCTGGCTATTTTTGCCCTCTATGTATTGTTACGCAAAACGGGGAGGGAGGAGTTTAAATTGCTGTAAAAAGGTAGTTTACATTCTTTTAACAACGTTGGCCGACGCTTAGCCCGCAAAACGATACCCGAGTCCGTGGACCGTCATGATCCACTGCGGCTGTTTGGGATCGTCTTCGAGCTTTTGCCGGAGCCAGGCAATGTGAACATCCACAGTCCTGGTGAATGGGGTAGAGGTGTAACCCCACACTTCCTGGAGGAGCTTCTCTCGTGAAAGCGTGGTCCCTCGATTTTCAATGAAGTAGCGAAGTAGTTGAAATTCCTTGGCGGATAAGGCGACCGCCTCTCCCTTGCGCGTAACCTCTGTCTTGCGAAAATCAAGCCGGATCGACCCAAATTGATACACGGCGGGTGCTTCAGCCGGTTGTTTAGCCGCGCGTCTGAGCAATGCTTCCACGCGCGCAAGAAGCTCGATCATCTCAAAAGGCTTGGTCACATAGTCATCAGCCCCGATCTTCAGGCCCACCACCTTATCCACGATTTGATCGCGCGCGGTGAGCATCAAGATCGGCGTCATCAGACCCAGCTGCCTCAGGTCGCGACAGACGTCAAACCCGCTTTTTTTCGGAAGCATAAGGTCAAGAATGATCAGATCATAATTCCCGCCGGCAGCTTGGTCAAAGCCTGCGGCGCCGTCCGCGGCGGCCGAGACTTTATACCCTTCTTTATGCAATCGATCGCTGAGCGTGAGGCGCAACCCCGGCTCATCTTCAATCAGCAGAATTCTCTGTTCCATGGCCCGATCTTCTATTCCGAGAGCTTGATGTAGAATTCCAGAACTCCGACATACCCTTGACCAAAACTGTCCGCCTTATTCCCTGGAAGTGAGCAAGTCTTGCTGCGCTTAATCTCCAGTCGAGATCTCGCCGGCCGATTTGGGAGTGCGGCGGCATGGCCTGCACCCTTTGGCCATCATGGTTGCGGGTCGACCAGAGATTCCGCATCTTCTGGTTGCAGGGCAGGAAGGTGGATCGTGAAGGCGCTTCCCTTGCCCGGCGCGCTCTTGACGCTGATGCTTCCGCCCATGGCAACAACTGCCTCCCGAGTCATGCACAGCCCGAGACCCGTTCCGTGGATCTGCGCCGCCGTCGCTGCCCGGCCCCGATAAAAGGGATCGAAGATGTGCGACAGATCCTCCGATTCGATTCCCATGCCGCGGTCTTCGACCGTGAGCAGAATTTCCATGCCGCGTGGGCCCTGGTGGGTTCCCATACGGACGGCCATCCAGCTACTTTCGCCTGAGTACTTAAATGCGTTATTGATCAGATTCTCGATGCATTGAGACAGCGCGATGGCGTCCACGTTGGCCAGAACGGGATTGGGATCGATGCTTTTCTCAACCTCGAACCCCGCGGCTTCAATCATGGGGCGTGCCTTCTCCAATGTTTTTTCCGTGATCTCGTCGATTCGGGCTGGGCAAAGGTTGTACTGCCTGCGTCCTTGCTGGAGGCTGGCGAACTGCAGGATCTGCTCCACCATGCGAGTGAGCCTCCACCCCTCATCGCGAATAACCTCCCCGTACTGCCGGAGCTGCCCGCCTGAATCCGCCACTACCCCCTCCGCAAGATTGTCGCCCGCCGAACAGATCACAGCCAAGGGCGTCCGTAACTCGTGGGAAACGCCGGCAACGAAGTCCATCTGAAGCTTGGCGAGCCGCTGCGCCCGATTCGTGTAGGCCACGATCAATGCCATGCTGGAGCCGAGCAGCAGCAAAATACCGAAGCTGATCGCAAGGGTTCGCCGCCGCAGACCGGATACCACCGCCTCGAGCGAGCCCTGGCGGTGTTTCACGATCAGTTCCCAATCCGTGCCGTCGTTGCCCGGCAAAAGCACGGGTGCGCCGCGGCCTCTGCCGCGGCCGCCGGGTATGAACGCTGGGCGAGAATCATCCGGAGGAGGCGGTCTCAGATCGTTGGCAGCCGCCGGGCCCCTCCGGCCGAGGCGTGCGCGCGGCTCTTCGAGCAGACTTATCCTGGCATCGGAGGAAGCGAACGCAGACGGGGGCAGGTTGGGATCGGACTCGTAGATGATGGTGCCGGGATCATGCCCGCTGAGGATGGCGACCTGATAAATGAAGCCGTCAGGACCTCCAAAATACCGCTGGGCTAGTTCAGGGAGGAGTTCTCGCCGTATGGAATCCAGGTTCAGCTCGATGATGAGATATCCGATGAGACGTGTATTCGCAGTTGGAGGCCCGGCTTGGGGTTGGAACAGCGTGAGGGGGTGAAGCATCAGGGGGATCCCGGAGATCATGGTCCAGGAGAAGGGCCGTGGTTCGGCCGGCAAGCGCGAAGGGCTCGCCAATGTCCGTTCATAGCGGCCGCGCACCGCCTCAAATGTGGCCGGCCACTGGACCGGCTCGAAAGATTTCGCGTTTGCGTGCAGCTTCAGCAGTTGCGGGGTCGCATCGCTGCCGGCGATCCAGAGAAAGATATTGCTCGCGAAGGGACGGTCGGCGACGGCCAACAAGTCGGCAGCACTCTCGGCATAGCGCCGCCAGTCCCTGTTTCCGAGGACTGTCATGTCAGGCTGAAACGACTGTCCCAACTGTTGCAGCTCCCGGTTGAACTCCAGCCGGAACTGGGTCGTCGCGTTTCTCAGGCCCGACTGCATCCGCTCTCGTTCGGCTTCACTGACCTCTCCGCTCTGCTTGTACTGCAGCACGGCAAGTATCGCAAGAACCACCGCCAGAGACACGATGATACAGATCGACCCGACCGTACGGCTCGGCAAGAATTTCATCGGGGCAACCATGGCCTGGGTGTCCTCGCGCTCGCACGAACCTCGTCAGAGGGGTAGGCGTAGTCGCGTGCTTCGCGCTCCAAGGGTACCCTTCGCCCTCCAAAGGGTGTCGTGCAACACAACGTCAACATTAGTACCTGATGTCTGATACGGGTCTGGCTCAAATCCGTTACAAAAATTGCGCTTCACCAGGTAAGGGCTCCGGTCGGCCGGCGTTGTTCCCGCCGTTTGCCAGGAGTAGAATGACCTTGAAATCACAAGGGCCGAGACGTCGGTGTGGGACCTCCGGCACCTGTTTGGAGGTTTCATGCGCAACCGACATTCTTACTTCTTCATCGCCCTGGCCATTCTCGCAGCTTCCGCGGTACAAGCGCAGGACCTCACGCTTGACCAGATCATAAAGAAAAACGAAGACGCCATCGGTGGTGCTGAAGCCATCGGCAAGGTCCAAACCCTGAAATTCGCCATCCGATTGCTGGGCCCCGATCGTCAGTCCAAGGGGGTCATGACCATCTCGATCAAGAGGCCTAACCTGATCCGAACTGAAGCCTTGTATCAAGGCACCAGCGTGGTCTCGGCTTTCGACGGCACGACAGCCTGGATGATCAACCCACTCATAGGCGCTACCGAGCCGACAAAAATAGACGATGCGCTGGCCTCCGACAGGGACACCAACCTGGAGGCCTCTATCGGCTCGCTCGCCAGCTATCAGGCTTCCGGCCTGCCCATCGTCCTGCTCGGCAAGGAAGATGTCGGCAGCGTGCCCGCCTATAAGCTCAGGGCTACTCTCAAGAACGGCGCGATTGCCCTCTTCTTCCTCAACACTGAGACTTTCCTGCCCATCAAGACGGTCAGCAAAGTTTCGGAGACGGGACTGGATGTGGATATTGACGGCTACCCTACCGATTACAGGAAGATCGACGGCATCATGTTTGCGCACTCCATCGAACAGAAGGCCGGCAGCCGTTCGCTGGGGCTGATGATTTACGATAAGATTGAGGTCAACCCGCCCCTGGATGACAACATATTCAAGATGCCCATAAAGTAGGTTGCAGCCACCTGCTTGGCTCGCTTCGCTCGCGGATTCTAGGGGTCGAGGGGCAAAAGGCCAAAGGGAAAAACCAGTTTTTGGCCCTTTGTCCCTTGGCTCTGGCTCCTGGCTTCTGGCTTCTGGCTCCTGGCTCCTGGCTTCTTTATGCATATCTAATTTCATTTACTCTCAAGTAATTGTGTAACTTCCGAATTGTCAAGTGATAGTCTGTGCCGGACCTGGTTGAACCCGAGAAATCGCACACTCGCGGCCATCGTCAGGACCGGAACCATGACCGAGCCAGAACGTTTCCGGCGTTTGTTCCGAGGAGAACGGGTCGACAGACCTCCGTTGATGGAAGAAGGAGTGCGCGACGACGTAATTGAACTCTGGCGAACCCAAGGCATGCCTGCCGGCAAGACGCATCTGGAAGTCTTTGGTCTCACGCCTCATGAGAATGTAGGGCCCGACCTGACCTTCCTACAGGATTATTCCGGCCAAATCATGAACCTGTCCGCGAGCGATTACCGCCGCGCTTTCCATGCCTCGCCGGATCGTTTCCCTGAGGATTGGGCCGAGACGGTGCGGCGGCTGGAGCACCGCGATCACATCGTCTGCGTCTGGGCATTTCGTGGTTTCTTCCAGGCGTTGGGAGTTGAGGACTGGCAGACGCTTAGACAGGTCATGCATGCGGTAATCAAGAACCCGGCCCGTGTGCGGGAACGGTTGGAAATGTACGGCGACTTCTGCGCGCGCATGCTGGAGATGACCTTGGGCGAAGTCGACCCGGAATTCATTTATCTGAGCGAACCAATCTCCGACAACAAGGGTCCGCTGATTTCTCCTGCCATGTTCGCGGAGTTCGCGTTACCGGCCTTTGAGAGGATCATCGCGGTTGCCCGGGCGCACCGATGCGAGCAGATCCTGGTGAGCACATACGGAAACACCGCCTTGTTGTTTCCGCTCATGATCAACGCCGGGGTCACCATGCTGTGGATCTCGGAGGCGGTCGAGGTTTCGGAGCTCGACTACCGCAACTTGCGGCAGAGATACGGCCCTTCCATCGGCCTGATCGGCGGCATCCCATTGAGCATTCTCCGAGCTCCATCTCCTGAGCAAATGAGGCGCCGGTTGCAGGAAATTGTCGCGCCTCTCATGCAGACGGGCCGTTATATCCCGCTCGCCGGAGGCCGGGTTCGCGAGGACATCCCCTGGGAAGTCTACAAGTCCTACCGCGACTCGCTGGCGGAACTAATTGCCCATAGTCCGGAACCCGAACATCAATAACATGCCGCGGAATACACCCCTCTCTTCCAGCTAAAGATAAAACCCAGCTGCGTCCGCGTCTCTCGCAGGGTTCAAGTATATCCTTTATCACAGGGCTTCGAACTTGCAGTTGGACTCGCAGAAATCCTTGCGGTTGGCAAATTACGTCGTATGCTGGGCGCGCAACAGAATCTATACCAGTGGCGTCCAACACCACAAAATGGTAGGAATTTCGGGGGCAGACGCTATATCCTCGAGATTTCACCATGCCCGAGGTGCTTTTGGGTTTGCCTCAATCACTTCGAGGTTATGGCGCCTGTCCCCAAAATTCCTTTGCAGCCTTGGTCTACTTCAGCGGGATTCATAGGTTAGGGGCAGCACAGGAAGTTGAATATGAACGGCGAGTATCACTACAGGGGCATCTCCCTGAGCCCAGCAATTGCTAAAGAAATCATCGCTTCACGGCTGGGGCACGACCTTGGAACGGTCAGCGATAAGAGACCTTGTAGAAGGATTCCATGCTGAGAACGGTGGACTGGAAGGAGTTGCTACATTGGCGTCAGTGAAGAAGGCGTTGGCGACGCTGAAGGACGACGGACTCGCAGGATTTCGGGGACAGTTACCACAATCCCCGAACTTTTCGGGAGTGTTCCACACTAATGCAGGTCCTGGGAGTTTGGGGATCGTGGTGACTGTTCTGAAAATGGAAGTGGAAAGCCAAAAACCTCGATATCGATATCGGGATCGCAATCGGTCGTATCGGTCTGCGAAAGCCGATAGCGATTGCGACTGCGATCCCGATATCGACATCGATGATCGCCTCCCAGAGGGAGCATAGCCTCTCATCTGTCGTCGGGTGCGCCCCGGCGCATGGGCTACCGTTCCCAAAATCCCATCCCCGAAATCCCTTGCGGTTGGCGCCTTACGTTGTATGCTGGGCGCGCACCTGAATCGATACCCGTGTCGTCCAGCCCCCCAATATGGTAGGAGGTGTGATGAAATCCGATACGCACGCCGCTGAAGCCAACGCTCTTCCCGAAAATGCCTACACGCCTCTGGAAGCGGGCGCGGTTTACGAGCCAATGATCCCGGCAAAGGCTGAGCTCCCCGAGATTACCTGGCGTTCTGCCGGTTGGGGCGTCCTGTTCTGCGTCATCTTTACCGTGGCATCCGCCTATTCCGGCCTCAAGGTGGGGCAGGTCATGGAAGCTGCGATTCCCATTTCAATCCTGGCCATCGGACTCGCGCGCATGTTCCGGCGCCGCTCCACCGTCCTGGAAAACGTGATCATCACCGGGATTGGCGGCGTGTCCGGCGGCGTCGTGGCCGGCGCGATCTTCACGCTCCCGGCACTCTACATCCTCAAGCTGGATCCGCATCCCGTACAGACGATCTTCATCTGCCTTGCCGGCGGCTGCCTCGGCGTGCTGTTTCTGATTCCACTTCGACGCTATTTCGTCCGGGACATGCACGGACAGCTTCCCTATCCCGAAGCCACGGCCATAACCGAGGTGCTGGTCACCGGCGAAAAGGGCGGCTCGCAGGCACGCCTGTTGCTCGAGGCCACGGCCATTTCCGCCATCTACGACTTTCTTGTGACCACGTTCCAGGTTTGGAAGGAGTACGTGAATTTCCAGTTCATCGGCACCGTGCGCAGCCTGGCCGATCGCGCCAAGGTAGTCTTCAACTTCGACGCGATCAGTTTCATCCTGGGGCTTGGGTATGTCATGGGCTTGCGCTCTTCGATGGTGCTTTGTGCCGGGGGCGTACTGGCCAATTTTGTGCTCGTACCCCTGATCTGGATGATCGGCCGTGAATTCCCCGAGATCGCCGTTTATCCCGCAACCATGCCGATCGCCCAGATGACGGCGGCTCAGATCTTTCGCGGCTACGTGCGGTTTGTGGGGGTGGGCGCCATCGCCACCGCTGGAATATTCGGCATTATCAAGTCGCTGAAAATCGTCGCCGGCTCGTTCGCCATCGCGGTGCGCGCCTTCCACCGCGGGGAAGAAAAAGGAATGGACAGAACGGACCGGGATATCACGGTCATTTCCATCCTGATCGGGATTGTTCTGTGTGCGATTGCGGAGGCAATTTTCCTGGGCAATCTCGGCACTTCCTTGCTGGTTGTCGCTGCCGGGTTGGTTCTCTCTCTGATCTTCTCTTTCTTTTTTGCGTCGGTGGCAGCCAACGCCATTGCCACGACCGCAAGAAATCCGGTCTCGGGCATGACCATGCTCACGATCATCATTTCCTCGGTAGTTCTGTTGAGGTTCGGGCTCTCCGGCACCACCGGAATGTTCTTCGTGATGGCGATCGCAGGCATGGTCTGCACGGCTCTGTCCGTGTCGGGCCAGGCAATCACGGATCTCAAGACCGGCTACTGGCTGGGTTCAACGCCGGCCGCGCAGGAAAGAGTGAAGTTCCTGGGGGTCATCGCGGCATCGATCGCCGCCGGACTGACTATTGTCATGCTGGCACGAACGTATCAATTCGGAGAAGCCGTGCCGGGCGACCTCCGGCAGGTACTGGTATCGCCTCAGGCTTCCATCATGAAGGCGCTGGTGGAAGGCTTCATGAGCCGACAGCCGATAGCCTACATCCTGTTTGGGGCAGGCGCCATGACGGCGCTGGTGATGGAAATGCTGGGCGCGCCCGCCCTGGTGTTTGCTCTCGGATTGTACCTCCCGCTTGAACTAAATACGCCGGCGCTGGTCGGGGGCTTTCTGGCGTATGGGATCGGCAAAAAGTCGGACAGGATCGGCGGGAGGCGCGGGTCCTCCATGCGCGAACGAGGCATAGTCATCGCCTCCGGACTTATGGCTGGCGGCGCCCTGGGAGGCGTCTTCGGCGCCGCCTTCCGACTCTTCCCCTGGTATGCGGAGAACAATATCAAAACGCCGTTCTACGACAATGAGGTCCTGTCGCAGAGCATCTCGGCGCTCCTGTTCGTGGGACTCTGTCTCTATCTCTGGCTCAATTCCGTCCGCCGTCCAAAACAAGAACAGGAGTGAGCGACACAAACTCAAACTATGAAACAACATCTCAGGTGTTTGGGGCACACCCCTGCGGCGCATGAAAGGGTTATGCCCCTCTAGTCGGAATCTGTCGGTATCGGTATCGGGGTCGCAGTCGCAATCGGTCTTGCTAGCCCGCCAAAGCCGACAACGATTTCGACTG
>JBEKYG010000165.1:0-15596 GCA_049511215.1 Acidobacteriota bacterium
GCTTGGCAATTATCCTCGGTTCGCTGATCCCCTTCACTGGGTCCGGTTCCTTGAACTGGATGCGAAGGTGCCCTTTTTTCCGAAACAGCTGGGCCAGAGTCTCGCGCGCGAGTTTTCGCGCGAAAGTTCTGGAATACTGTTGGCCCAGCATGGGCAAAGGACCCGGTTGCGGCGCAAAAGTGCCCCTAATCCGCTCGCCCGGAACGGTGAGGAATCTCCATCAAGGGCCACTTGAAAGAATCTCATTTCCAACCCGAGCAACGAATTGGCGCTTGGCCTCCTCGATCGGCACTTCAATATGGAATCTCTCGTGGAATTTGTCAGCCATTGGGCTGGTGTCTCCACAAAACGTTAGGGAATTCCTCGCCGCTTTCCGCACCCGCCGTTTTGGGGAAACCTGTAAGTGCTGGTAGCGCTACAGGGATTCGAACCCTGGTTTGATGGCTGAGAACCAAAAGGGAAAGCAATTTCCTAAACCGTTGAAAACACGCTAGAACCCGCTATTGACGCGGGTTTTCGTGTGTTTGAGGCCGATTCACGATTTGCGCTGATTTGGTCGTTTTAGCGCAGAATGCGTCAAGAAGTTCCCTCCAATTTCCCTCCACGCCCGGCGGCTCTCTGGATCTGGCGAGATTTTTCAGAGTGGAAATAGCCGGGATTCTCCTTCATTTTCCTTTTGGCAAAATCCCGTGCACAGCATTGTTGCGAGCACCATTTCCGTTTTTTGTGGTTTATCAGAATCAATCTCTGACACTCTGGGCATATGCCTATCGCTTTGTGCTCGAGCAAGCTAGGATCGTCCCAGAAATATCCAAGATAGCGAAGCAGCTCCTCCGCGGCAAGGCGCGCGGCCGGTGCGTTTCTGACAATCCGCTGAGTCTTCGCGTCGTAAATTCCTAGCCCGGATACTCTAAGATTGAGTATCTCCGTAAGCCTTGAAAGCTGCGATTGCGTGAAGTGCCGACCCGAAATGTGAGTGTGCAGCATTTCACAAACAACCTTGACGTCTTCGCTCATTTCTTCATCAGGTGGAAGAGGCCCCGGCTCTGGCAGAGCAACCTTGATCTTTCCTCGCCTATGACTGACCCGAATATGCTGAAGTAAGTAACCGCTCATTTGCGTCGTTTCCGAGGTTTGGCCGTCTCCGAACCCTTCAAATGCAATGGCACCATGCAAGTGCAAAAACAAGCTGGCCGCAACGCCCTTCGCTTCCAAGATTTTGGCCTTATGTAGATTCATATCAAGCCCTTCGAGGCAAATAGTCAGAAACAGCCAAAAATTATTTAGTAGACGAGCCAAACGGTACCATTTTACTCTATCATCCGTAAAGAAAATTTCTTGAGAGGTTGAGATGATCGGAAAAATTCTCAAGGCGTCGCGAGCTCTCAAAGGGCTTACGCAGGAGCAAGTGGCGCAGAAGCTTGGTAAGTCCATAGCCGTTTACAACCGGATTGAAAAGGGCCGTAGGGCTATGACAAACGCAGAAGGCGCAATTCTCGCCGGGCTGTTAGGGCCGATGGTTAGGACAGTCATGGAGACAACGGAAAATGAGAAATCCGAATCCCCCTCCTAAAAAGCAAGTCGGTCAGGGCAGGCGCCCGCGGCGGATTGCCGGACAACTCGAGCTTGATTTACGCGGGGCGGCGGAGTTGACGGGCCTGGCGGCGGGCTCTTTGCGCGCCCGCGTCCGCAGGCGAACGATCCCCTTTCGCAGACTCGGCGGGCGGATCTTATTCCCCAAAGATGACCTGATCGCGTTTTTTGGGGCGTTGCCTGGTGTAACGCTCGCAGAGGCGCGCGAAAACGAGGCGCGACGCACGGGGGCTGAATGAGCCCTGAAGAGAGGGTGTTGCCAAATGATCAACAGTCCGAGCAAGTCATTCTCGGCGGCATGCTCTTATTTCCGGAGGCCATAACCACAGCGCTTGCGAGCCTGGATGAGGTTGACTTTTACCGCGGAGAGCATCGGTTGATATTTGCCCGGATTCGGGATCTTGCCAGCGAAAATAAGCACGTCGATCTCATCACCTTGCGTGAGCTTCTCGAACGTCGTGGCGAAATGGAAAAGGCGGGCGGCCCGGCCTACTTAGCGAGCCTGACAAATGACATCCAGTTCCGTAATTATGAGGCAAGTGCCTATATAGATATCGTCAAGGAGAAAGCGGCGCGTCGGAAAGCCGTTTCCGAGGGCACCAGGTTTACGGATGCGGCTTGGAGTGGCAATGGCAACCTCATCCAGGCTGCCCGCGAGCTCCAGAAGTGCTTGCCTCAGATTGTCTCGGACCTTGAGAAATCAGAACAAGAGGAACCTTATATCGAATTCGCCCCATCCTTCCTCGCTGTCGACAGTCCGGCCACTCGGTGCTTGATCGGAGAGTTGATTCCTGAGGAAAGCATCATTTTGCAGCATGGCGAGCCGCGCACGTTTAAGACCTGGGCCGCACTTGATGAGTGCGTGGCGTTGGCAACGGGAACTCCAGCATTTGGTTTGCCTCGGTTTAGTGCGGATTGCGCTGTGCCAGTGCTCTATTCGAGCCAGGAGGATGCGGCAAGGGAAACACGTATCAGGGCGAAGGCCTTGCTTCAGGGCCGCGGCATCAATGAGTTTCCGGACACGCTCGCCTTCGCGGTTCACAAGGGGATTAACCTCGAGCAGTTCGAATGGCAGGAGGCCTTGCTTCGCGACATAGCCCGACATGGATTCCGCCTAGTAGTTCTTGATCCGATCCGCCGCTACGCTCCGAGCGTTGACAAAGGCCCGGCTGAAGTTCGAACCATTACGGCGTTTTTGCGGCGCCTGGTAGTGGAGACGCGGGCAAGCATCGTAATCATTCACCATGACGTCAAACCCGGGCTGGACAACAAAGATGATCGGCGGCGCAGTCACAAGGCAAGTGGTGGTGACTGGTTTGCGGCGGCCGAGTGCCCTATAGCCTTCGAACTTGCCGGCGAAGGCCGCACCTTGGCGATTCCTGAAGACTATAAGTTTTCCGTGGATCCGCAGCCCTTCCTGTTTCGACTTGAAACCGACGATCCTCGCAATCCGACTTGGGCACGGCTCGTTGGAGAATCGTCCAGCGTCGAAGATGCCAAGCTCGTTGCAGCACAGCAAAAGATCCTGGATTACCTAGGTGGACAAGTCGGCGGGGCATCCGGCAACGCGATTGCAAAGGCCTTGAGGATACGGCGCGAGGACGTCAAGGGTGTTCTGGATAATCTCTTTAAGTCGGGGCAAGTCGACTGCATTGGCACGAGTGGACGCGGCAAAAAGCAGACGTGGTTTTTGAGGGTGGAGGAGCAAAAAGAGGATGATTGAGCAAACTGTTTCCCACTGTTTCCCACTGTTTCCGGAAACACCCAGTCAAAACTGTTTCCCACTGTTTCCCTACTACGTAGGGGGAAACAGTTTGGGAAACACTTCAGTTATGACGGGAAAAAGAACGGGCCGATCCGGGATTTCCTCGAGGAGTGCTGCGATTTGGACTGCCCGACGAACCCAGCCAGGGAGGCCCCTAGTACTCCAGCCGGGGGTCGGACAGACCATTATGGAAGGGCAAATGATCGGCAAGCATCAACCCCACATCCCAAACTCTTCATTATGCGATAGATACAGAGGGGGGTTTCGGGCTGGAGGGAATTCCGTAGGGAAATGAGGGCGGCATAGTGGAACCTGAAAAGCCGGCGATAGGCGAAATATCGAAGAAACGTAAGCCAAGATTCAGTGATGGCCACGTCCTTCCCTTCAAGAAAGAGCACCGCACAAACCCGCGAGAGATCATCACCGGGGCGCATGCGATGCGCAGAGCTTACTTCTGCAACGGCATTAACCGCAGCACCCGGCAAGGGCTCGTAATCACTCAACTGGAGCGAAAACTTGCCAAACATCGGGGGTACGCAGTGCTTCAGGACATGCCGATCACTCAACAGCTCAAGGTCCAGCTTCTCCTGGGGAATCTGATCTTCCTGAGTCTCTATGAACCGTTGCCTGATTCAAAGACCGGACTCCGGGATTATCACACCAGCCAAAACCTAGTCGATCGGATTTTGTCGGAGTTGGGTATGGAGCCTGCAGAAACACCGGAAATGAGCCTGCAGGAATACGCTGAGAAGTTGGCCCTTGAAGAGGAAGCCAACGCATCCAAGACGGTTGACGAAGAGCAAGAGCAGGCCGCCAACAACCCAAGCAACGCGGGTGAGAGCGAGCAGGAACAATGATCGCAGTCATAAGCGTTATATCCATCATGCTTCCCTTCTGCGTCGCGCTGTGTGCCTTCAGCAAGCCAGCAAAGGCAAAGGCTATCGACTTGGTCACGGCTATGCAAGATCGGGCGCTATTCGGCGAATGGTTCGCGGGTGAGAGTTGGGGCGCCTGGCTCACGGTTGCCAAGGTGATGTGTGCTGTTGCCCTTGATGAGACTGAGCGGTTCATTTACGAGTATGTTTCGGGCAGGAAGACGCTGCCCACTGAGATCAAACAGCTATGGGTTTGTGCCGGCCGGCGCTCTGGTAAGTCGATATTCGCGGCTTTCATGGCCGTCTATCATGCCGTCTTCCGCGACTGGGGCGCTGTTCTGACTTGGGGTGAGACTGGCATTGTTGCGGTCGTGGCGCCTGATAGGGCGCAAGCCAAGATTGTATTCAACTATGCCAGGGCATTTTGCCAGGAGATACCGATGATCCGCCGGCTTGTGGCTCAGATCACAGCCGAGTCCATCACGTTCAAGAATCATATTCAACTGCAAGTCAAGACCGCGAGCTACAGGACCTCGAGGGGCTTCAGTGTCGTTTGTCTCGTTGTGGATGAGTGTTGTTTTCTTCGTGATGAAAGCAGCAGCAATCCCTTCGCTGAAATTCTGCGCGCGGTGAAGCCAAGCATGAGCACGACGCGGGGGATGATGATTTGCATCAGCACGCCATATTCCAGGTTTGGCACATTCTACGAAAATCATCAGCGCTATTTCGGCGTGGAGAATCCGAACGTCTTGTTTGTGAGGGCGCCCACGGCCTTCATGAATCCGAGCGTTGACGAGAGTGTGATTCAGGAGGCCTTCGCGGAGGATCGGGTTGCGGCATTGTCGGAATTTGGGAGCCTCGAGGAAGGGATTCAATTCAGGAGCGACGTCGAGACCTTTGTCGACCTTGAGTTGGTGCAATCGTTGGTGGAGAAGGGCCGGTACGAACTGGCTCCCATGCCAGGCGTTGCCTGTGTGGCTAGCGGTGACATTGCGGGCGGCACGGGGGGGGAAAGCACGGCTGGAGGTCTTGCAGCGAAGCTATCAGACGGCACGATTGCCTTGATTGGCGTGAGGGAGTGGAAGGGGAAGCACTCACCGGCCGCGGCCATAGCCGAGATGGCCGAATGGTTTAAGGGGTATGGCATCACCAAGGTTACGATGGACAGGTACGCGGGCGCCTTCCCGATTGACGAGTTTCGCAAGTATGGCATTGCGGTAGAGCCTGCTCCCATGTCGAAGTCGGATTTCTTTCTTGCTCTGCTCCCTCTCCTGAACAGCAAGCGGGTGCAACTGCTTGACAATGACAGACTGATTGCACAGCTCGTGGGGCTGGAGCGGAAGTGCCGAGCAGGGGGCCATGATTCGGTCGATCATGGGCCATCGGGCAAGGATGACTTGATCAACGCGGCTGCGATCGCGATCGTGACGGCTGCAACGAAATGGACCAGGCAGCCAGGGGACCAAGGCTACGATTTTATTTGACCGAGGAGAAACATGAGTTTGTTTTCAAAGATTATGGAAAGGATCACAGGGCAGTGGGAGCCGGCGCCGGTGTCGAAGCGTGAGCTGCGCAGGGCAGAGCGTGCGGAGCGGCGGGTATTGAACGAAGAGCAGGAGAAGGTCGCGGCACAACGCGAGGCCGAAGCGGAGCGCCGGCGCAGGACATGGGCACCCCCGCCGGCGGATCTTTTCGAGGCCGGCAGCGACGAGTACACGGGCGGCCCGGCAATTCAATGGTTGCGGAACGGAGAACCTTGGCAGGCGACTAGCTTCGAGGATTGGATTCAAGGGCGGCGCCATTAACTTTTTCAAAAGGAGAAGAAAATGCAAAAAGCTACGATATCACGGCAGGAGGTACCGGCGGACGGATCAGACCTTGCGAGGCAGACCGATGCTCCGGTGCTGCTGGATGCAGATGCACTGATCAAACTGTGCGAAGAGCTGGAGCCCCTGTGCGCAGCCCGCAATGAGGCGCAAAGAACGCTCACGCTGCTGGAGAAGGACGAGCGGAAATGGGCGAGACAGGTGGAAAAGGCTGAGACGCTCGCCGGACGCGGTGCCCAGCACGTCGACCTGGATTCCTTCCAGAGATATTTTTTGATGATCCGGGACCAAGCCAGCCAGCAAGCCCGGGTGGTCGCGGAATTCAACGCAAAGATTGACAGATGCGAAAACTTGCTCACGGATGTCCAGGTGGAAGTGCTGCAGGCGAAGATAAAAGGCCTGGAGGCCGAGGGGGAAGAGCGACACAAAGCCTGGGAGGATGCGGCCATCCGCCAGCTGATCGGCGCCAAGCAGAATGGCGAAATGACCAAGGTGGTGGAAGCCCTGCAAGCCTGCAAGCGGGAGGCCAACAGGGTCAACAAGGCGATTGAGACCGCATCCGCTGTGATTCGCTGGGAGAAAACCAAGGCAGCCATTAAAGCGGCTCTGCCGGGACTCGAGGAGTTAGTTGCGCAGCAAACCAAGGGCTTCGAACTTGCACAAGAGGCCGGCGAGGGCATTGCGGCTTCGAACTTGCACAAGAGGCCGGCGAGGGCATTGCGGCCGAGATGGACCGTTTGCGCAAGGAACATAACTATGATTTCCCTGGCGGATTCCCTGCGCGTGACTGGACGGGCTTCCAGAAGGAAGCAATCGCAGCTATCAATCGAATAAAACAGGAGGTTGTCAATGAGTGATCCAACTGACATTCAATCAGAAGAAATTGTAAGTGCGGACATTGTGCCCGTTGCCAATTTGTGCGTCCCTGGCGACGCCACAATGGATCCCGACACCCTCGGAGCCAACCCGGATATTACCGGCGCGGAAAACAGGAAACCGGGAGCGCGGGGCGGAAGCAAAACTTCGCCGTCAAATGCCGGTAACGCGGGCCACCAGTAGAGGGGTGCGTGATGTACCGCTATAGCATTGTTCCGCAGCCGGACCAATTTCAACAGCACCTGAGCCGCTCGTCTACTGGTTCACGCCGGATCCCCTCGGCACAATCATTCGTGATCAGAACGTACGCGGATTTACGAATGGTTATTTCGTGTGGTTCCTGCTGGGACTCGAGGTTCCTGAACTGCGCATTGTGGCGCGTCATGAGGTTCAGCATTGTCGCGATTTGCGAGCCGACAGCAAGGAATATCAATTTTACGACGACACCCAAAAGCAATTACTTGAGTTGCGTGCGGAATCTTTCGAACACGCGCGCATGAACGCAGAAGAGACCGTATTGGTCACGATAGGAGAAAAAACAATGAGCCATTGGGAAACTTTGGGAAGGGCAACACGGGCCGCCTTGGCAAAGGGCTTCGGTCGCCACAACGAGGCGGCTTTCAGTCACCAGATTTGCATCGAGCTTGACGCGATCGACCCGGGATGGCGCAGCCGCACATCGGCGGAAGTGCCTTGCGATCTGCAGGCGGAGTACGAAAGGTTACAAGATCCTTTCCTCGAGAACTGGGAAAAGGCGATCATTCAGAGGCGGATCAAGGGTATCAGGTAAAGGCCGAATTGGACGGGTTGGCAGCCGGGGCCCGATCACCTCACTTACCCGGCGCTGTAATTGCCGTTGAGGGGTGACAGCGGCTTCCCGTCTGTTTCCTTGGGGCTCACGATGGTACGCAAACGGAACTCACCAAGCCTACGGCGGCTCGAGCGCCGGCTGGATTCGCGCGACGCGGAGCTGCAGGAGATCCTCGGGCATGTACTTACCGGGTTCAAGCTGTTGACGGACAGCATTGGAAACATGCAGACCACGTTAAAGACGCGGCTGCCAATCTGGGGCGAACCCGAAGCCGAGCCGGCGAAAGTTCCAAAACCAAGCTAAGAGGGAAACATGGCAATTCAACAACCCAAACCCTGCAGGATATGTGGCCAGCTCACGCATAGCCGCTTGTGTCTTGATTGCCGCCGGAAGGAACGGGCCGGGCGTCGATATCCGCTTGAAGTCTGCAAACATTGTGGCCAGCGGATCTATGAGCCGCTCATGATGCACCTGAATTCGTGCAAGGCGTACAGAACATGGTCAGGGCCGCACGCATAACCCGTCGTGTTGCTCGACTGGTTTTCTGGATGTTGGGAGATGTATGTTGACGGGGAAATCAACGCCAAGAAAGGCAATCAGAAACTTCTGTGAGGATTGCGTCGGCAGCGTCCATCTTGTGCCCGACTGCGGAGGCGATACCTTGTACGACGGTCCCTGCATGTTTCTGCCTTACAGGCTCGGACATGGAAGACCGTCCGTCAAGCTCATTCGCAAGTTCTGCATATACTGCATGGGCGGCCACATCACCTTGGTCAAAGACTGCCCAAGCAAGGGTTGTTTCCTGAAACCGTATCGCATGGGGAAGAACCCGAACAGCCATCGCCCGGGGAAAGCCTCTAATTTCCGTAAAAAGCCTCCAGAGCCGTGTTTTTTGGATCAAGGTTCAATCGAGAACTCAAAAGCAATGGTAGGGGCAGAGGGCGAGTGAGATGGACGGCGAGATATTGACTGTTCCCATACCGCGCGGGGCGGATCTCCCCGACAAGGTGAACGGCGACCTTGCTTTCGAAATAGCCGACACCGGGGGCTGTTATGAGGTAACAGCCTCCGGCCGCAACCCTTATCGGAGGACTTATGGTTCGTTACGAATGCGACAGGTGCAGCCAGTCAGTTCACCCGCGTGATGTGAGGACTGGACGAGTCACGCACCTTACCGACTCCACCCTGGCCTTTGAGCTATGCCATAACTGCTTTGTGGTGTTGCGTAGTTTTCTCCGTGGTGATGCCGTGGCCGCTGTCGGTACCCTGCCGGACGCCTCAAGGGCCACCGCTGCACATGGCTGTGCGACTGCTGAGGCAGGCTTTTTTGGGGATACATCGGTATAGGCCTGCTCCCGATCGTCGATCCTGGGGCAGCACAGCGCAAAGTTTTGGAGGCATCATGGCCAATTCGAGAGAAATCCTGCATATTGCTAAAAAATCTGAGTTGTTTCAATGCATTCAATACGAGGCCCATTTTGAAGGCGACGAGCTCTGTCTTTCATGGGACAAACGCTTGCACATGATAACCGGTACCTTGCCTTGCGTTCAGATCCTCATTCCTATCAACGTAGACAGATTCCAGTTGAAATATATGCTGAACGAGCTCACCGACCATGTTAAGGAAACCTTTGATGACGCGCTTCGTGGTCTACGGCAGAATAGCGCGATACCATCTAACGATAGCGCGGACGACTTGCCTTTTTGATCGTCCAAGCCAGGTAGAGGGTCGCCCGCGCGCGGAACGAAGGGCCGGGGAGTTCCTTATCGAGATGAAGAAGAGCGGGGAGAGGGATTCGGGTGGACGAGGTAAAATTGAGTCGAGGAATGCGACTCAATTATCTGACCTCGGCATAACCCGCGACCAGTCCAGCCAGTGGCAGGCAGTTGCCAGAGTTCCGCGCGATGATTTCGAGGAAGCGCTGAGCGAACCGGGAATACCAAGCACTGCTGAGAAAGCGATCGAAACCGAGTGTACTACACCGCGACTATACCCGAGTACACACGCATGAAACCCGCCATCCATGCGGCTTTGCGGGGCATGAAGAAATAGGTTGACAAACTGTAATGACGTAATGATAATCTTACACTATGCACATTCTAAACGTGAAAATCTCCGACGAGCTACACAAGCGATTCAAGCTGGCTTGCGTCCACGAAGAGAAGATCATGAGCGACGTGGTACGCAAGGCAATCCAGGAGTTTGTGGAGCGATCCGAGAAGAAACGTACCAAACGCTAACAGCAGAGCGCGACCGGCACCGGAGTCACCCGGCACCGATCGCTGACCCTGCATTCCTAACTGGAGGAAAGCATGGCTGAAAACAGTGTATCAGAACCACGTCATTTTCTCATCCTGCCGGCAGAGAGAGCCGCGGCGATGGGCATGTCCGAACAAACAAAGCTAACCTGGACCACAAATCACCCGGCAAGTCACTACGGCATGGGCGTCCTGCTCGACCCGGACGAAGACCTGCTCGACGGGGCGCACTTCCGGGAGTTGCGCGATACCCTGGGCGCCACGATCGAAACCGACCAGCCTGAGAAGGTCTGCCGGGCCTTGGGCGTGCCGATCGGCGAGCCGGGCATTGTGCGCCCTGTGTTTGCCCACAAAGACCTTGACGGCACCTGGGCGCGCCTGCTCGAGGACGGCACCCTTGAAATGAGGGATCCGAACTCGGGCCAGGGATGGGACCCGGAGGGCAAGCCGCGGCACCAATACCGCGTCGACGGCTGGCTCCTCAAAACCCGCAGGCTGCCGCCGGCCAGTGTCGGCGATCGCTGGCGGGGATTCATCGATGCACCCTGGTGGGAGCCGATACTACGTCTGCCACCGGGCGGCGTTATCCTGGACTACTGGCAATTCCATGCCAAGGATGTCCGGGGTTTCGAGTACTCCTCGCAAGCCGAGAGCGCGGCTCTCCATGTTGCGGCCTACACTCCGAACGGGCGCGAGGTGCGCTATGTGGAGGGCGGCGGCTATACCGTTCAGCCGGAGAATGACAACTATTGGCTGCAGGTGCCCGATCTTGAGACGGCGCAAGTTGCCTACCATCACCCGGAGCAGATAAGGGGCATCGACCGGCCGAAAACAAACCAAGGGCCATCCGCTTTACCCGATAACGCCCTGCGAACCGCACTTGAGGCGCAAAATCAATCAGACCGGGCTGCCAAGCAAGATCCCGGATCCCCGATGCCACCTGAAGGCTATCCTGCTATCCCCGATGTGACGGTGGAGGGCAACTTCGGATCTGCCAAAGTGCTCGGCTACCACATCCTGCCAAACCAGAAGCACGCGGAATGGTACTACCACGGCCAATTGCGCGAGCCGGGAGACGGCCTTGAGCCGATCCTGCTCGATGCAACCATGCCATATCTGACCAACAAGCCTATCCCCGCAGGATGGGAACGGAAGGAACGCACCCGAACAGAACTCTACGCGCGCCTGGTCGGCAATCCGATTCTCCTGGAGCAACGTGCGCAAGCACTGGACCACAGATACCGGCATGCGCTGGCGACGGCGCCGGGCTGGCTCTTTCTTGCGGAGCTGCAGGATTGAACTTCCTCCAACGTCCAGATAAGAAAGGATCAATATGAATTGCCCTATTTGCTTCGACTCCGCGGGAAATCGCCGGTCAATGGATCGCGTGGCCGTCTGCCACAGCGGCGCATGTTATGTATTGTCCGCGCCAGGCCGAGAGGCTGTCGCTGGCCCTGGACTGGTCGCGATTGATGGTCCAGAGATCCCAGTGCGGGAAATCCCGACCCAAACGCCCCATATCGGCGACCATTGTATGGAATGTCATAACCTGACTTTCGGATAGTGAACGCATTCAACCGGGCTCCTGGGCGACCTGGGAGCCCGCGGAGCCCCTCAAGTGGCAGAGAAGGAAGCCGACGCTCTTATCCTGGCATCGCCGGAGCGCAAACGCATTTTGCGTGATCTGCTGAATCGGGCAGACTCATGGTCGGCCGCCGATCGGGTTCTCTATCGCGAGATGATTGAGGGCGAATTCAGAAGCACGCTGAGGACAACGACCATTGATGACAAAATCGAATTGAAGATAGAAACGGATCACTTCATCAATCTTGTTTGTGCGGGTGTGTCGGCGGACCAGGCGCACGAGCGAGCGGTCAAGGTGGCTTACGAGGTCATCCATGGTCCGCAACGGACCGAAGGCCAGAAGGAGCGGGAGCGCAGAAGGGCATACCGCGAGGCCGTTACGTCTTACCGGGGAGCGGCAGCCGTAACACATACTCGGTGGAATGAGTGCATCACGGCTTGCATCGTTTGCGGAAAGTCTTTACCTGGTGGACCTCTTTGGCGTGGGGGCAAGCGTGCCGATGCTGCTTACTGTGGGAGCGCTTGCCGACAGAGGGCGTATCGACGACGGATTTCCCTAGAAAAATAGCAGTACCATCAACCGGAGCCTGACAACGGGCTCCTGGAGGGCAATCATGGGCCTGCGATTCCGACGAACCGTGAAAATCCTTCCCGGTGTCCACTTGCACATCAGCAAGAGCGGAGTCAGCGCAAGCCTCGGGCGCCGGGGCGCAAGCCTTAACGTCGGTCCTCGAGGGAAGTATCTAACCCTCGGGCTGCCTGGCACTGGCATTTCTTACCGCGAGAAGCTACAGGAGCACCATGAGGTGGCGCCGCATGTTCAGGGGCCGGAGCTGCCGTGGATCTTGATCCTTGTCATTCTTGCGGCCTTGGTTTTGATTCTCTCATTGATTTGGCGAGGTTAATTTCTGGAGGGCATTATGGCAAAGCGAAAAGGGGACGGGATCTATAGGCGCGGCAAGTCCTGGCGTTTGGACGTTTGGATTCACGGCGAACGATATCAAGTTACGCTGGGCAAGAACATCAGCCGAAGCGTGGCTCTGGAGCTGGCTCAGGTTGAACGGGTCAAGATCCTACAGGGTGAGGCAGGGATCGGCCAGAAGAAACGCAAGGATATGACCTTTGAAAAGGCCAGGGAGGCATTCCTGGCGGCGGCCGCGGCCAACAACCGCGCGCACACCCTCCGGGGATACCAGCAGCACCTCGATAAACTGGGTGAAACCATCGGCCAGAAGAACCTCAGTGAGATTTCCCCATTCCTGCTCGAGAAGCACAAGCAGAAGCGGATCGCAGATGACGCTCCAGTGGGCTTTAACCGGGAACTCGGCACCCTCAGGACCCTGATCAACTGGTGTGTCGATACGGGCAAGTTCGAGGGAGCAAATCCCACCAAGAAAATAAAGCGAATCCAGGAATCCCGAGGCCGGGAGCGTTTCCTGGAACCAGAGGAAGAAAAAGCACTCCTCGCAGTGGCCAAAGAACCCTTGCGGACCATGCTGATGTGCGGAATCTATGCGGGGCTTCGGATCCCATCCGAGGTTCTTTCCCTTCAGTGGCAGGACGTCGATCTAAGGCGCGGATTCCTGACTGTACAGGGTGCCTTCGCGAAAAACGGACAGACCGCGACACTACCCCTCAACCCGGATCTCCGGAGGGCTCTGGAGGGCCTGAAGCGGTCCAGCACGGGCGATTATGTTTTCACAAAACCGGACGGGAAACCCTACCGGACGATTCAAAACATCTTCCGGACGGCCTGCAATCGGGCGGGGCTGGGCGATGTTTCACCGCACGTCTGCCGGCATACCTTCGCATCGAGGTTGTCTGACAAGGGCGTGAGCCTCCGGACGATTCAGGAGCTGGGAAGATGGGCCGATATTCGCATGGTGCAACGCTATGCGAATGTCAACGAACGCATGATGAAAGAGGCAGTTGCGATGCTTTCCGAGCAAGTCCCTCCCGCTATCCCTCCAGCCTCGGAAGCCGAGCAAATTCCTACCGAATCAAGACGCCTGCAAGCTGTTGTCGGGGAATAACTTGGAGTTTGGTAGCGCTACAGGGATTCGAACCCTGGTTTGATGGCTGAGAACCACCCGTCCTAGTCCCCTAGACGATAGCGCCGCCTCAAGATTGGCGCATACTACCAAACCTGGGCGTTGCCCGTCAACCGGAACTGCCCATCGTCAGCCCTATGCCAACTGCCTAAGTTTTTCGTATCAAGTCGATTCCGTGCTAGCATCTGCGTTTTCAGTGGGGGAGAAAATTGAAACGATATTCCGCATGGCTCGTGGTCTTCGGTTCGGCGCTGTGGGGAACCGACGCCCTGTTCCGCCGCCCCTTGACCACAACACTCTCCCCGGTGACGATTGTACTGCTCGAGCACTGCGTCCTTGCGCTGGTGATGTTCCCCGTTGTTCTCAAGTATCGCCGCGAGTTCCTGGGCCTACATGGGCGGGATTACGCAGCCCTGCTGGTTATCGCGCTTGGCGGATCGGTCGCTGCTACGAGCTTGTTCACATTCGCCATAAAATACGACAACCCGAGCGTGGTGATCCTCCTGCAAAAAACGCAGCCGCTCTTCACGGTGTTCCTGGCGCGATTGTTTCTCGGGGAGCGTCCGGCGAGATGGTTTTGGGCCTGCTTTGCCTGTGCCACGGCCGGGGCCTACCTCATGTCGGCCCCGGACTGGCAGAACGGCCTGCCCTCGAATCCCGGCCACCCGGCGATTGTTCTGAGCGCGATCGGTGCTGCAGCGCTCTGGGGAAGCGCTACGGTTTGCGGCCGCTATGTGGCGCCCAAAATCTCGACCCCATTTCTGACGGCGCTGCGATTCCTTTGCGCGCTGCCGGCATTGGCAATCCTCTACTCATTGCAGCCGGCACTCCAGCGGCAGCTGCCGACCGATTTTTCTTCGGTTGCCCGTGTCGCCGGGATGGCACTCATCTCCGGCCTGGCCGCACTACTGATCTATTACAGAGGATTGCGGTCCACCCCTGCCTCGATCGCTTCGATCTGTGAGCTGTCTTTCCCGGTCACGGCTGTGGCCGTGAACTGGCTGATTCTGGATGCACGGCTATCCGGCGTACAAATCGTAGGTTCCGGCGTCCTGATCGCCTCGGTGACTGTGCTGGCCTACGCACACGGCCGGGAGCAGAACACAACCACAACGGCCGGCCCTAAGCTCATTCGCTCCTAGAAATTGCAGAGTCACGAGTACAAACTCTCCCACTATCGAGAAGGGGGAAAATACCTTGCCATCGATAAGAGCTGAGAATATGATTTGGGGCAACATGAACGCTAACAACAGTGCGCTAGGAAAAGTGTTGCTGGCATCGCCGCGCGGATTTTGCGCGGGAGTGGTCCGAGCTATTGATATTGTGAACCTCGCCCTCGCGCGCTTTGGCCTGCCTCTCTACGTCAGACGGGAAATCGTCCACAACAAATATGTTGTCAACGAGTTAAGGCAGAAGGGAACGATTTTCATCGACCACATCGAGGAAGTTCCGCCGGGAAATATCGTCATTTTCAGCGCCCATGGAGTCTCCCCCGAGGTGAGGGCGGAGGCGCTTCAAAGGCAGTTGAAGGTCATCGACGCAACTTGCCCGCTGGTTACCAAAGTGCACTTGGAGGCGATCAAGTATGCCCGCGAGGGATATACCGTGATCCTAATCGGCCATGAGGACCATGACGAGGTTATCGGCACCCTGGGTGAAGCCCTTGACGCGATCAGAGTCCTGGGCACGGTGGAGGAGGTCGACAACCTGGAGGTGCCCGATCCGGGCAAGGTGGCTTACCTGACCCAAACCACCTTGAGCCTGGATGACACCAGACATGTCATCGAGCGGCTGAGACAAAAATATCCGGAAATCCACGGCCCGTCATCCGAAGACATCTGTTATGCAACTCAAAACCGGCAGACGGCCGTGCTCGAGCTGGCCAAAAGCGCCGAGATTATTCTGGTAGTCGGTTCGGCCAACAGCTCTAACTCCTGCCGCCTGGTCGAGGTGGCC
>JBEKYG010000166.1:0-8582 GCA_049511215.1 Acidobacteriota bacterium
CTCCGGGTCAGGGTCGGAATCGGCATCGGAATCGTAGGGAAACCGAATCGATAGCGATTCCGATACCGATTCCGACCCCGGATTGGGACAGATTGCTTCTCGACCATGTCAGGAGCTCTGAAGTTACTTGAGCGCCCCCGGGAAATTTACTCAAAAATAATTCGACAGAGGCTAGGTTTCCAGAGGACAAGTTTCCTCTGGTCAGGGGATCCCGGATAGAGTTTAGAAGGGAGGAAGTAACTGGAGAAAGCGACCTTCACGAATAAATCAGATGAGATCGGAGTTGGAATATCGTTCGGAAGAGAGATCTCGATCGTATAGCCGGCAGTATCCATTTTAAGATCAGTGTCTAGATTCGTTTTGTTCCCGTCAGATAAACTGGCAGACACTTTTAGATCAGGGAGGGTTGACGGCCCGCGCAGCACGATCCGAGCAGAAGGCCTGGCGCAATTGGCCGGTATTCTAAGCGTCAAACCGTCATAGGTAATCCAGTCACCTGATATTCCGTCAATTTCAACAGATGGCCGTACGTGAACAGTCACCCGTCCGCCATAGATCGAGTAATCACCGAGTTTCGTAAACTCCTTTTTGGCCAGCTGCCTCAGCATGGGGCGCATTTCCTTTAGATCTGCGACGACTGGAAGATTCGATTGCAGATCCCCTTGACCTGGGTCGGTCAGGATCAGGATATCCGTGCTTTCAAGCATCCAGGGGAGAGTTTTGCGATCAATTTGAAAACCAGATCCTCCAATCATCCCAGACGCGTTCAGAAACCGCCCCGATCGTTCGTAATAAAGGATCGTCAGCAACCCGCCATCTGTGAGACTGAAATACCCCTGGACACTATCCGCGGATATCCGCGGTGAGTCCCATCCGGCCTGCTCGCAGTATTTTGCGATTTCATCATACATTCGAGTGATCTCGTGGAGGCTGGGATAATCCTCCGCACGAAATATACGCTGTGTATAAGCCTTCAATTGATTCGAGGCGGCATATCCGAAAATCATTACTAGAATGAGGCATCTGCTGAGTCGGTAGAATAATGGATCTCTTTTGTCGACGCTTGGAAACATTAAATAAGTGACCGCAAACACGAGCAACCATAAGGTGGACACGACCATGACACCAGGAGCCACCGGATTTTCCGCGATAGCAAGATAAATTGACAGGAAAGGTACACAGAGACATGCGATGACAAAAAACCATCCCAGACCGGGACTGAGCCGCAATGGGGTCGAAGAAGTGCCCCGATTGTAGAGGCGTAAGAGCCCTGCTATTATCACTACACCTATGGCTACCAGGAGGAAGCCCTTTCCCAGGTGAGCATATGCGACGGTTTGAAGATACAGGGCGATCCTGCCGGTTGTAGGATTCACTGAGTTCCACATCGAATGATCATACGTAGGGCTGACATAATACAGACTGATGACTTTTCGACTTGCCCAGAGCGAAGGGCCGGCAAGGAGTATTACCAGGGTGCCGCTCAAGAGAATATTAACGACGCGATGCAAAGAAGCTCTGTCGCGTCTCTTCAGATAAAGAAAGCAGCACACCAAAAATGTGACCGCTTCGATTCCGAGCAGGTAGACGGCACTAAGATACCGAAACAAGATCAAAAGCGCTACCACCAATCCCGACAGAATAGACAGCTTCCGATCCAAAAAAATGTCTGAAGCCAAGGTTACGGCTACGAAAATGCCAAAGAGGCTTAATGCAATGGAGTCATATCTGAAATCAACCAGGCCGCCAGGGAGGATCAAGGGAGACCCTATGGCTAATACGAGGCCCCATGAGAGGGTGGCAAAATAGAGTGAACGAGTAAGAAATCGCACGCAAAGGAAAGTGGCAATCTGCCAGAGAAAATAGTAAATCAAGTTCACGGTGAGTGCAGTCAGGCGGGAAACCCCGAGAAAAAGAAAGAGAATACAGGCCTGAACGGGTAGCATGACGCCCGTTGCGCTGCGCTCAGCCCATTTTCCGGCCAGCATGGAGAGTAATGCCGAACCATTGTGCGAACTGCGGAGCGCCTCGAAAAGTCCATAGGTCTGAGTTAAATATCCGACTTGATCGTCGTGAAGAGGATAGGTCCACGCCAGTTCGCGGTTTACAAAGGAGCGAAACAATAAGTACTGCGCCAGCAAGACCGCAATAATAATCCAGATCACTCGATGCTTCATATGAGCTCCATTTAATATTGCTTGGTGACGTGAGCGGCGTTGCGAAGCTACTGGGCAGAGCTGCTGCGCAGGCTTTTTTGGATGTATCGCGCAAGCAGGCCACGGAAGAATTTGCGTGAAGGCTCGGCTGTGCGGGTGAGACGTCCGCCAAAGGCGGAGTTCAGTTTTCGGTAGAGCGAGGCTTCCAGCCAGTCGGAGGCATAGATAATGATGCCAGGTGGAGGCCAGCGCTTACCCGTGTGGGTGCGCGTGATCCCGTAGAGTTCTTTGATGCGCCGGGAGCCTCCGGCGAAGGATTTGGCCGCATCATATTCACGAAGACATCCCAGATACTCCGGGATGTACCCGACTTTTCCAGCCTTGGCGGCGCGGATCCAATAGTCCCAGTCCAGCCCATAATGAAGAGACTCGTTAAAATAGCCGATGCGCTCCAGCAATCGCCGTCTCCAAAACG
Organism: Acidobacteriota bacterium; assembly: GCA_049511215.1. Taxonomy (GTDB): domain Bacteria; phylum Acidobacteriota; class UBA6911; order UBA6911; family UBA6911; genus JAFNAG01. The sequence goes on from JBEKYG010000166.1 coordinate 2,632, forward strand.
TCGATTGCTGCAGGATGAAGTCCCAAAGATGAATCAGGCGCCAGAGATCGAACACGGGTTCCGTGGCAGGAAAGCGGTGTTTTCCAGTGCCATCTGCCTTCATCAGATAGCCTTCGCCATAGACCAGGTCGACTTCAGGGTGCTCCAGAAAGTAACCGGCAACCTTGTCCAGGGCGCCGGGTTCAAGAAGATCATCGCTGTTCAGATAACCTAAAATGTCGCCGGTCGCCCTTTTGAGACCCTTGTTGATTGCGTCTGCCTGCCCGCGGTCCTTTTCGGACCACCATTGCAGACGGTCCTCATAGCGCTTCAGGATGTCCAGGGTGCCGTCTGTAGAGCCCCCATCAAAGACAAGACATTCGAGATTCTCATAATTCTGCTCTAGAATGCTCTGAACGGCTTCCTCAATATACTTTGCCTGGTTCAGGGTCGGCATCACGATGGTGATTCTTGGCCTCTGAGCGCTCATGGGCTTCAGGTTTCCTATCAGGATTGTCTTATACTTCTAAAGACTTCAGCGCGCATCCCATGTTCTTTATTTTTCAGCCATCGCCACAGATAGCGCGGGTTGAACCGGTTGTACCAGGCCATCAACAGGAGCGTCAGGAGAACGACTGGAGCCGTGGTACGGCGGGGAGCGCTATACTGATCGTTGTGATGCCACCAATAACTGGCATATCCCAGGGTCCAGCTATAAGGAACATAGCCATAGTGCTTGCGGACGATCCGGATGATCTCGCGATATGCGGTTTTTCGCTGGGAGAGGGTTTTATTATCGGCATACATGCGGGAGGTTGCGAGAAATCTGGGCAGGCGCACGGGAGGATGCCGGCGGAAAAGCCGCATCCAAAATTCATAATCCAGAGCAACATGCAGCTTTGCGTCCAACCCGCCGACCTCGTCAAGGACGCGGCGCCTGAAGAAGACCGTGGGCTGGCAGATGTAGCATTCATGCACAAAGGATTCCCAGCTGAAATCGAGAGTGCGATAAGGCTGGTTGACGGTTCCCTGGCGATCGACGTAATAGCCGTCCCCGTAGACGACGTCGACATTGGGGTGGCGGGCAAAATAGTCGCCAACGAACTCGAGCGTGCCCGGCAAGTAGGTGTCGTCCGAATTCAGCCAGGCGACTATGTCTCCCGTGGACCGGGCAAACCCTCTGTTGATCGCGTCTGCCTGCCCGTTATCCTTTTCTGATACCCATCGAACTTCCGGTCCGCAGGCGCGCAGGATGTCGACCGTCTGGTCGGTAGATCCGCCGTCCATGACCCAGTATTCCGGATCAGGGTAGTTCTGGGAAAGAACACTCTGGATGGTCGCCCGGATGAACTCCCCCTGATTGAAGCTCGGGGTAATTACGGAAATACGCGGCAAGACAGGCGTGGAGGTAATCCCCTGAGGATTTCTTTTTATAACATCGACGAGGCGCTCCAGTGTCGCCTCCGCAAGGCGATTGCCGCGAAATTGTTCTGCGAGGTTCCTCCCAGCTTTCACCAGCCTTTCCCTGAGGGCGGGGTCCTGCTCCAGGCTCTGAATCGCTGCTGAAATCTCGTGGGCATCGGAAGGATTCACCAACAGAGCGCCATCGCCGGCGATCTCGGGACAGCTTGTGGTGTTGGAGCAGATCACCGGGCAATCGCAGCAGAAGGCTTCGACAATGGGTATTCCGAATCCCTCGAACAACGACGGGAAGACCAGGGCGCGTGCGCCTCTGTAAAAGTAAGGGAGATCTTCCTTTGGAACATAGCCCACATACCGGACTACTGGATCAATCCCCAAGTCACAAGCAAGCGTCTTGAGGACTCTCAGGCGATCGTCCTGTGCCCCGGTAAGAACGAGAGACAGTTTCTTCAATTTATAGCGGGCGTCGGCGAAGGCGTGGAAGAGAAGTTCATGATTCTTGTGGGGCCAGAAATTGGCCGGATAAAAAAGGTAATCGTCCGGCAGATCATATTTCTGCCGGACTCGAGCCAAGTGTTCCGGATCCAGCGGACGGCGAAAGACGTCATCGACATCCAGGTGAATGGCAAAGATCTTATCCGCTGGGATGCCAAGCTTGTCAACGAAGGTGTTTTTTGAGTAGTCGGATATCGTGAAAACGCAAGCAGCCCTCTTTGCCGATGCCGGGTAGGCACCGCGCCGCCAGCGCAGGATCTCTTCCGAGAAAAATTGGGGGAGGAACTCGTGCTGAAGATCAGGAATCGAAATTGCGGATAGGCAAGGCGGTTCCAGTGGTTCCAGGGTCAGCAGGGGGCAAAAATAGAGATTGGGCTGAATCTGCGTGAGCTGGGAAAATAAGAAGCTCTCATACTCGACATTCGGCAGCAGGATGCGCCGGCATCCTTGCGAAAGATGCTGAAATGTATCGTGGTTCGCTTCGTTGGTAAATAGCAGCCAGTGAATCTCCTTGCCTGCCGGTCCGGCAATCCATCGATCCAGCAGGACACGTACATAGGTCTCCATTCCGCCGATCCGACCGGGGTACAAGGGGCGAAGATTGACTGCAATCGTTACTTCCTTCATTGGACCTGGTGTTTAAGCTGGATTATTCATGAACGAAAACCCCCCTTTCAAACCTCAAGGCAACAAGAGTTCAAAGGAAATTGGCATGATCCGGCAAATCACAGGGTATGGGAGATCATCGTGTGAAATTGCATTTCTTGAGCTCAAAAGCTTAACGCAGAGGGCGCGGAGAAAATCCGGAGCACGCAGAGAGTGATGTTGTTGCTCTGCGACCTCGACTTTTTCTCTGCGCCCTCTGCGTTGAGCTTTTGCTTTTTCTTGTCATCGCGCTACCTGGTGGTTTCATGAATAATCCGGGTTAAGCTCCATACTGTTCATTTAAGCACAATCGGAACTCGGCGTCGGAATCGCTATCGGAATCGGGATCAAACAAACAGCCTGACTCATTAGGCAATAGAAGCGTTTGTCCGCAATGGGATATCACGAAAGCGACTTCGATACCGATTCCGACGCCGATTCCGATCATCAAAGCGATCCGAGAAGTCTCCTTAAGTGAACAGCATTGGGGTTAAGTTCCCAAAAGCAAGCGCATAGGGAACAGAGATCACAAAGGCCGCCGGACGTCAAGAAGGAATCAGGCGGATTTTGCTCAAGATTCTCACGGAAAGGGCGCCTCTGATCCGGGCCAACTCCCGTTGAGTCTCTTCTAAGTTCTGCCCAGTATGCATCAACTCGCATTTAGTCTGATTCAATTCTTTATCAAGTTCTTCAATAACATGCAGTCGTGCAGTACGATCCGCCTCGACTTCCGAAAGGTTCCGGCTGAGTTTCTCGATTATCTCCAGGCGGGCGGCGCGATCCGATTCGATGGCCGCGATCTGGCCGCTTAATTGTTGGATTATTTCGAGGCGCGCCGCGCGATCCGCCTCGACTTCCGAAAGGTTCCGGCTGAGCTTCTCGATGGTCTCCAGGCGGGCGGCGCGATCCGATTCGATGGCCGCGATCTGGCCGCTTAATTGTTGGATTATTTCGAGGCGGTCCGCGCGATCCGCTTCGACTTCGTGCAGTCGGCTTTCCAATTGGCCGATGAGCTGCAATCGTGCCGCGCGATCCGATTCGATGGCTGCCATCTGGCCGCTCAAATGTTGGATTGTTTCCAGGCGCGCCGCGCGATCCGCTTCGACTTCATGCAGTCGGCTTTCCAATTGGCCGATGAGCTGCAGTCGTGCCGCGCGATCCGCCTCAACTTCTGAAAGATCCCGGCTGAGTATCTCGATCGTCTCCAGGCGGGCGGCGCGATCTGATTCGAGGGTCGCGATCTGGCCGCTTAATTGTTGGATTGTTTCCAGTCGTGCCGCGCGATCCGCTTCGCTTTCCTTCAGCATTATTTCCAGGCGCCGATTAGCTTCCAGGCGTGCGCGGCGATCCTCGTTGATTTCACGGTGGATCTTGATTGCCTTTTGGATGTAGGCGCTGGTTTTGGGGCTGAGTTTGGTCGAGGCCCTGAAAATACCGGAGCTTGATGTGACCGCTCCCCCCAGCAAGTCAGCGACTGCCTGTTTTGCGTCACCAACGGTTACGAGCCGCATGCACGGAGCGTCACCAAACATGCACTCCCAGGCACAACCAAAACAGGGCATTTCGCCTGCTAAAGCAATGGAATGCTCTCCCAGGGGATTAAACCGGGGCCAGGTTCCACCGCCAAATATCGCGATGACTGGCGTCTTTACTGCTGCCGCGATGTGCATCGGTCCGGTGTCATTGCCCAGGTAGAAGCTTGCGGCCTCAAGCAAGGCTGCCAGAATTGGGATCTCTCCGTCCCTCCCTAGCCATTTCCGGGGCTTGGCGCCTTTCTCTTCGGCAAGTCTCATAACCTCTTCGATATGGCCGGCTTCTGATCGGTGGCCGGCAATCAGCGACGGTAGACCGCGCTCCTGCTCCAGCCATGCGACCATCTGCGCAAATCGGTCCTGCGGCCAAGTCTTGATGGCAACGCGCTGAGTCCCGGCGGGAAAACAAAGGCAGAAGCTCTTAGCCTTCAGGCCTTCCGATTGGAGGATCATGTCAGCCGCCCGCTTCTGATGCTCGTTAATGTAGAGCCTTGGGGCCGGAAGAGCGGATTCTCCTGCGAGCGCTTGCCAAAAAACCTGGTACTTTTCGACTTCGTGAGATTTCTCGGACACGGGAACCATCTGGTCAAAGGGGCAGTCTGTGCCCAGGGACAATCCCTCGAAAACCCTCCGGGTAAGTTCGGTCACATTCGACCACTGGCCTAGCGCAAGACGTCTGGCCCTATTCATGCTGGCAGCTACCAGATCGTCCGCCCACGTACGGCTGTAAGTGGTTGTCAGGACCAGATTCCAGGTTGCTCCGTCCAAGGCCGCGAGCAACCTCCTGCCTAAAGAGAGATCGGGCGGCGCCGTGTTCGGCTCGATGTTGTCCGTGGTTAGCCATTCAAGGTTTTCTGGAAACAGTGAGGCAAGATCGGCAAATACCCGGCGGACGAGGACCGTGACATTCGCCTGAGGGTAACGCTGCAAGAGCGCTTCCAAGAATCCCTCCAAAAGAACGATGTCTCCGAGCGTGTCCAAACGGGGGATTAGGATTCGCTTTGGCGGGATCGACAATAATGTTTCCTTAGACATACGCCTCTGCTTCGATATCTGATAAGGAGAGGCATTTTGGCGCATCCAGACCCGGAATGCAAATCGGCGAGTTACTTTCAGGCGAAGGAGCGTCTGAGGTCACAGTCAATGCGCCATCTCCACGATCAGGAAATGCCGGTAGTATAGGGTCGGGAAGAAATCCGAAAAGCCCTTGATCCGTGCCGGAATGTGAACACCCATACGTCAAACTTTGAGGAGCGCGAGATTGTTACGAGCTCGTGTTTCCAGGTGTTTTTGGCGCGCCTCCAATGGGCGTAGCTTTGCCTCAGGGTCTTTCAAGGCAAGGTCTATTTCCTCTTCGATGCCTTCCGCGTCGATTTGCTCCATGTCGCCCAGATAGGGGAGTCCGAGCTCCTCATTCAGGCCGCGCATTTTCTGCCCACGCTGGATCGAAATTGGATACACATTCGCGAGTACAGAGAACATAGTGAAATGATAGCGCTGGCTGATCGTGGCCCGCATCAAGGAAACCAGCGAGATCATCTCGACAGCCTGGAAATATTGGTTTGGCACAAGAATGGAAGGGCGCCGCATTCTGGCGCGGATATCCTCCGCGGCGGCTCGGTCAAAATATTCCCCGGGGCGCGATTCGTTGCAAAAGAAGACGATTTGCGCGCCGAACCTCTCTGCGATCCGGTCCAGCAACTCGGCCCAGGCAATCTTCATCTTCCGGTTGCTTTGCCAGATCTCGTTGACCAGGTTGACGCCGACATTCAATTTGCCAGGCTCTGCCCCGCACTTCGCCAGCCACTCGCCGGCCCACACCTTATCGATCCTTGGGGAGAGGAGCCATGCCCAGTCTGCGCCCAGGGCAATCCTCTT
>JBEKYG010000167.1:0-8567 GCA_049511215.1 Acidobacteriota bacterium
GGCGCACATCTGTTTTCTGAAAGGAATATCCCACCAATCCAGAGCAGGCGACGGCCAGTACAATCGCAAATGCTGCGATTTTCAGATGCCTGGTACGCATAGTCGTTTTCCTTATGTGTGCCTGTCGCTAATTTTTGCGAGCCCCTCTCCCCGGACCTCAGGTTCGTACTTGAGAGATTATGGTAACTTTCCGGCCTTTTTGAATCACAGCTATGGTCCGCTCTGGCAGGATTCTACACCCCGAAAGGGATGGCTGGGCAGACAAATCCCTGTCCGGCAGGTCCGGCCGGCCTCTGAGTCAACGGCCGTCCTATGAAAACCGCAGGTCCCATCGCCCCCGTTCGTCTACAGCGGGAGCATTCGCGAAAATAGATGCCAGTTAACCGGCCAATCTGTGCCGTTCGGACCACTCGGCCTAGGGTAGGATTGCCGGTTAACCGATGTCCCATTTCCCGAAGAATACACATTGGGAGGGGGAATGGCGCATGCGCCACCTCGGCCCGAACCTTCTTTGTATTTTTCTTATTATTCGTGTTATTCGTGGCTGCTTTTTGTTTGCTGTGATGGGAGGCAGGACCAGAGCTGCGAAGGGAAATACTCTCCATGCTTGCTGCTACGGGGATCGGCGAAGGCCGGTTAGGCCAACCCTTGAGCGAGCGCTTGCGGTGAAAAATGTAGAAACTCCAGGCAGGGGTGCGGCATACCGCACCCCTGCGTCCCAATCTCAATAGTTCTTCTCCGGCAGCGGCATGACCATGAAGAACTGCGGCGGGCCGATGGAGGTGACGGTGTCGCCAACCATCTTGCCGAGCACCGCACGATACCGGACGGCCGGCACCTGCGGTGCTCCGCCACCGCCGCGTCCGCCAAACCCACCAGCGCCACCACCACCACCGGCGCCACCACCACGGCCGGCCTGCGCGCCACCCGCAGCACCCGCGGCGTTTGCAGCACCCGCGGCGCCGGCAGCTGCTTCACCGCCGCGTCCACCTCCGGGGCCACCCTGTCCGGCCGCAGGCGTGACTGGATCCCCGCGCAGGTTCCAGGTGAAACGACGCAGACCCGCGGTGCCCGGGAGATCCAGCCGGCGCACCTGCTTGCCCGTGTCGTCCGAGATCGTGAGGACCAGCTTCGTGTCCGCGGGCAAATCCTGGCGGACGTGGTAGGTGAACACGGCGCCCATAGGCGGATTCGGCGCGGTCCAGGTGGGTTCCGGAGCCTGCCCCTCGCCTATCATGTTGAAGAAGACGGCATCTCGCAGCGGGAACAGACGCGCGTCCTCGGCGAGAGTCTGGGCGTTGATTTCGCGGAGGGGGCTGAAATCGTCGAGAATGTAGAATCCGCGGCCGAAGGTTCCGAGCACGAGATCACTCTCGCGCTTCTGCACCGTCATGTCGCGCACCTGGATCGTGGGCACACCGCCTTTGAGCTGCACCCAGTTGCCTCCGCCATCGATGCTGACGAACAGGCCGAACTCGGTGCCGGCGAACAACAGGTCGCCGTTGACATGATCCTGAATGACCGACCAGACATCGTGGCGATCGGGAAGATTGGACGCAATCGACGTGAATGTGCGTCCGCAGTCGGTGCTCTTCAGCGGTTGCCGTGCTCGAGGCTGCGGGGAAACCGGCCGGAATGACTTGGAAATACCATTGCGGCTTGTCCCCCTGCTGCCTTACACAGTCCGCGCCAGGCCCATCCCAAATCCTTTCAACGCATAAAAGAGCGCGGGCGTGAAACAGGCGAGAGGAACGATGAACCTGATTCTCAGTGACTGGTGTAATCAATAGTCTTCTCTTCGCCTGATCTTGATCTTCATGGCACCCGGAACCGAACAATCGGACGCCAGAATAAGGTAGCCCCCGCCGCCTGCGCCCGAAAGTTTCCAGCCATGTGCGCGGTTTTCGTATTCCCCGATGATATTGAGGATGCTTTCGTCGACCATGTTGGGAAACATGGCAATCTGGGCTTCAAAGGATCTCCTGAACTGCTTCCCGAATTCCACGATGTTTTTCGACAGAATGGCCGTCCAGCAGGCGTCGGTCGCCTCGGCCAGGGCCCGGGCGCCCTCAGCGGTGATGTTCGTGTTCTCCAGAACATGGAACCCCGAAACCCGCGGGCCCAAAGTGATGAGATACAGGCTGCTCTCAAGCCAGTCGAGAATCACCGGATCATCCACGGATTCGATGGAATAAGGCCAATAGTCGCCACTGTAGTTGTGTTTGTTGAGTCCCGGGAATACGATGCCCAGCGCATCCTGCGCGCCTGAAACTTCATTCGTTCCCGGCGGATTTTCGTAGGCGAAGAGAATCTTTGCCAGCTGCTCTCTGTCGCCATGCGGGACGTCGGACTTCCAGAGCTCGATGGCTTTGCGCCTCGTGCTCGAGGCCATGCCACTGCGGTCGTTGAACTCGAAGGTGGGCTCAATGCTGATCGTGATGACCGGGCCCGGATAATACTTCGAGACAAAAGGTTGATCGAGCCAACCGCCGGCCAAGTCGATACGGAAGGGAATCCGGCACTCTGTCTTCAATGCGGTAGTAGATCTGATGGGCAGGTTGCCGTATGGGATTCGTTTCAGAACAATGTATTCAATTCCCTTGTGGCGGCAAAGTTCAACCTTGGTGGGAGTATTGCCGTCTTCGTTCACAATGAAGATGTCAGGACCAATGTCGTCCATCTCCTTGAGGAAATCGATGATCCCTGTGCCGCTGTTGATGCGGCACTCCTTAACGCATGCCAGCGAGGAGAGCATGAAATGGCGCTCTTCCTGTGAATTGATTGGGTAACGGCCTTTCAGGCTTGAGACATTCTCATCGTTGCCGATGCAGACATAGAGGTCACCATAACCGGCAGCTTCCTTGAGAAAGGCCAGGTGCCCGCTGTGAAGCAGGTCGAAGCAACCGGTGACGATTACCTTCTTTTTGCCCGGCAACCCATCCGTGTGAAAAACCTCCTTCATTTCCTGAAAACCCGCCTGCCGGCTGAATCTCAAGAACTCCTCCTCGACCCTGGGCCAAGCGTCGATCTCACCGGCATATTCCGCGTATAAACAAACCGTCTTGTCATGACGATAGCTGCTGACGGCACGAAACGCATGGCCCATTAGACCGGCAATGACCGAATCTTGTGAGTTCCGACAGGACTCCTCGTTGCGGCAACCAGCCAGTCGAAGGGCCTGCCGCCCCGGCTGCTCACCCCCTTCTTTGTGGCCCAGCATCTCCATGATCGCCCACCACTCCCCTTCTTTGCGGGTTTCCAACGGCTCCTGCATGGGGTCGGTGAGTTTCCACCATTCGCGTGTGGTTTCATCGGCGATGGCGGCCATGTCCGCGTCATAATCGTCGCCGATGTATTCGAGATGGGAAAACAGGATGCCATCCCTGAGGAAGATGCTGTAGTTCCTGATGTTTGAGCGGCTGATGCTCCGCAAGACCCCCGGGAAGATATGCTTATGGAGGACGATGTATCTCTCCTCATACTCCGGCCGAAGTCTGAGGAGGCTGCCGATGTGTTGTGTCTTAGGATCTGTCATGAGACAAGCGGACGATCCAACGTAACCGTAACTTGATCCCCTTCATGGATCCCGGATCTCCCGGGAGGCGAACCCTTAGGGTCTGTCACGAATCAAGTGGTGCACTTTGCCGCAGGCCCCCGGCCCGCTGGCTAGGCGCGAGCGACGAGCATACCCGCGGCGGTATGTAAGGAGCGAGCAACGCCCCATATGCCCGCCCGGCGCTCGCGCCGAGGTGCGCCACTATACAGAACGACTTAAATTCTGCCGCATGCTGGGCGGTCGTATGTTATCTGAATTCCGTGAGGGGGACATAAGGACCGGGAAGCGCCTCTCTGCGCCCGCCAGTGTGATTTTTCTGTCATTCAGGCCCGAAGGGCCGGCAATGAATAGGCCCGGCCGTAAGGCCGGGATATGGATGGCAGAGAGATGGAGCGCCGAAGGCGCGGCACCCGAAAATTCAACAGTTCCGCACCTTCGGCGCTCGATTTTCATCCGGAATCGGATCCCGGCCTTACGGCCGGGCCTACGAACTGCTGGCCCTTCGGGCCTCAAAGACCATGGCCTCACGAAACCCCCAAACCTTGTCGCATGCCCCATATGATCTTTCGCTTGCGGGCACTATTTATGACACTCTGTATAATTTTGTGAACGACCCTTAGCTCGCGCGACGTCCGCTTTTTTCCTCCTGTTGGTTGTAACGACAGGGATATTATCATCCTGACCCCAGTTTCCATGACTACAAAGACGACATTTTAGCGGCCGTGATCCCGAAATTCCTTGCGCCTGCGTCGTGGTCACGATAAAAGTACGTATCGGCAAGAGCGAAGCAGTATCGAAACTGGCGAGCACCAAAACTCAAACGCAGTTCTCACACTCAGGTTCGATCCCACCTATGGACTACACACCCGACGGCAGACCGATTCTCGATTCTGAGTTTCGCAGGCGACGCATTGTCAACTGGATGTCGCTTGGATTCCTGTACGCATTCTTTTATATGACGCGGTACAACTACACCGCCTCCGCAGCATGGCTTGCGGCTGTGCTCGGCTGGAAAAACACCCAGCTCGGTGTTTTCGAAACGATTATGCCGCTGGTATATGGGCTTTCTGTAGTCTTGAATGGGCCTTTCGCGGATCGGATCGGCGGCAAGCGGGCGTTTCTGTTCGGCGCGGCCGGTGTCGCGGTCATGAATTTTCTTTTCGGCATGGCAAGCCTCGCCGTGGTGTCTCCTGCAACCTGGGCGGGAACCGGGCTCGCTCTCCATGTGGTCACACCTCCTATACTCAAGTTCGGTCTGTCCGGGGGCATGATTCTCACGCTCATGGCAATCGTCTGGGGCCTCAACGGGTATTTCCAATCCTTTGGCGCACTTTCCATCGTAAAGGTCAACGCCCAGTGGTTCCACGTACGTGAACGCGGTACCTTCGCCGGTATTTTCGGCGTGCTGATCCGCATGGGCTTGCTGCTCGCCTTTTACGGGGTGCCACTTATTTTGCTCGCATTCCCATGGCAGTACGCATTCTGGATCCCCGGCGCGTGTGTGCTGGTGCTCTTCCTCATAAACTATTACTTCATGGAAGATTCTCCCAAAGACGCCGGATTGGGTGATTTTGAAACCGGCGACGATATCGAGGATGATGACAGCAAGCCCTCATCGGTTCAATTCGTTCTCCGGAAGGTGTTCGCCTCGCGTGTCATGTGGATGATCGCACTCGGCTCGATGATGCTCGGCTTCGTTCGCAGGAGCGTGGTGGATGCCTGGTGGCCGAAGTACTTCGTGGATTTCCATGGGATTGACAAGGCGCATTTCACGACCTCTCTTCCCTACATCATTGCGACTTGGGGGATTGCGTTAGCCGGCATCCTGGGCGGGTTCGTGTTTGGGATCGCGTCCGACCGGACGTTCAGCGGACGGCGAGCCCCGGTAATCACATTTGGATTTATCGGAATGGCGATACTCCTCGCCCTCTTCGGCGTGTCGGACATGCTTAATTTCGGTCCCGTTGCCGCCGCATGCTTTCTTGTCCTCCTCTCCTTCTGTGTCAATGGCGCGCACGGCATGATCGGCGGAGCGGCGTCGATGGACTTCGGGGGCAAGAAAGCCGTGGCGACTGCCGCCGGGCTCTTTGACGGCATGCAGTACCTGGCGGGCGCGTTCGTCGGCGTGGGAGTCGGGTATATCACCACAACATGGGGCTGGAGCGCATGGCACTGGGCGCCGATTCCGTTCGCACTATTCGGCGTATGGGTGATGTCGCGGTTGTGGAACGTAATGCCGAAAGGCAGGCGTGCCCACTGATTGCCGCCGGGTGAATCCTGATACATCCCCGTGTTGCCGCGAAAACGCCGGGCACACTCCCGGCCAAATTACTGCTATTCTCGCGCAGCCACGAAGATGATAGCCGCGCGCCGAGACGGCGAACTGCCCAGGTCACGATGCAACGCATCATCGCTCGGGAGGAACGGCGCAAATGGGTACAATGATCGTCGACGGCCATGAGGGAGCCGGGAAGAGCACGCTGATCCAGCGCCTGCTCGAATCCAATAAGTCGAGGGCCATTCAGGTTTCACGCTGCCTGGCCAAGCCGGGCTTCGGCCAATGGAGGGAGACGCCCACTGGGGGTTCGAGCGGGAAATCTCCTGACCAGGCACAACTGGACAAGTGGCTCGATGCCGGGGCGGCGTATGCAAACCTGCTGACCTACGATCCGAGCCGGATCGACATCGAGACCCTGATCATGGAAGCAGGCCAGGGATTTGGGGACTTGGACGAATGGGTGATCGAGGGGGAGAACGTCGCATACTCCTGCGTACACTGTTCCGTCTTTGTGCTTCGACCCCTGCCGGAATCGGCACGGTTGGTAGAAACCAAGGAGCGCATTGTCGCCCACATGCCTCTGGACGAGTACCTGCGGTATTCGGCTGGCGAGTTGCCCGACGAATCGGTCGCAGAGGACGACGAGTCAGTGGAAGAAGCGCAGTTTGATCTGCCGTTTGATGAAGAGCTTCCGGAAAAGCTCGCGGCGGCGGGTGTGGTTTTGAACGACTCGGAAAAAGTCCGGTTGCGAACTCTTTTGCAGGATGGGATTCCCATCCGGTCCAAGCAACCTGAATTGCGGCCCGAGTGCGCGCGGCTGCCTGCTGCCGAGGTTGTGATCATCAACCTGCATGACGACGCGGAACGTGCCCGCGCCGAAGCGACACGCATTCAAATCCTCAATCTCTTCAAGGATTGGACGCTTAGATACCAGCTCGGATTCCGTTCCCAGGTCACACGGGCCGGCGTTTACCTGGCCAACCTCCAGAATCCCGGCGATTCGGGCACAAAGGCAGCTCTGGCCCAGATCAAGCGCAAGCTCCGTGGCCGCTGATCAACCTACACGATTCCCCGGGATCCGGATGCCAAGCGCGCCTGCCGGCGTAGCCTGACCGAAGAGCGCGGCGATGTCAACGACTGCCGCTGTCTCCCCCCGCGCTGCCGCGCGCGGCATGGAGCTGCGTGCTATCATCTGCTCGGTCAACCTTGAGATCCCCGCAGCCGGGATCGTTCCCCTAGAAAGCTCATTAGAACGAAAAAACAGGCTCCAAAATCGACCGTAACCCGGAGTTTCAATCCCTCCGTCATATGCTCATCTTGTCAGATCCAAAACACTTCGGGTGGTCCGTGCCCGATCAGATCCCCGGGCAGAAGCGTTTTGGCAGAGAATGGCCGGTCAAGGCGGAGGATAAGCGACCCATACCTTGAAATCTCTGTTGTCATAACCGAATATTCAAGGTAGGATGCTGGTATGATCGAGCGCCAGGAAGAGCTGGGAAGTTTGCACCAACTGCTGCGCCGGCACCGCATAGTCGGCATCATCGGCGCGCGTCAGGTTGGCAAAACAACACTTGCTCGCATGTTGGTGAAAGAGTGGTCCGGCCCAGCCGCATTTTTCGACCTTGAGAGCGCGGAAGACCAGGCCAGACTGGCTGACCCCATGCTCGCGCTGAACCCGCTTCGGGGGCTGGTGGTGATTGATGAAATTCAGAGGCTTCCTGAGATATTCACCGTTTTACGAGTGCTGGCTGATCGGCCACTCAGACAGGCCCGCTTCTTAGTACTCGGAAGCGCTTCCCCTCAGCTTCTCCGCCAGGGTTCGGAGAGCCTTGCCGGCCGGATTCTGTATCACGAACTCAGCGGTTTGTCCCTGGGGGAAGTTGGCCCCGCTCATTGCCAAAGACTCTGGTTGCGGGGCGGGATGCCGCGGTCCTATGTTGCGCGTTCATCCGCGGAGAGTTTCGAGTGGCGTCAGGGATTCGTTCGTACTTTCCTGGAACGGGATCTGCCCCAGTTGGGCATCGGCGTGAGCGCAATAACTATGCGGCGCTTCTGGACCATGCTAGCCCATTACCACGGCCAGGTCTGGAATGCGTCCGAATTGGCGCGCTCCTTCGGCGTCGCGGACACTACTGTACGAGGATATTTGGACCGCCTCACTGCGGCCCTTGTTGTCCGGCAGCTCCTTCCCTGGCACGAAAACATTTCAAAACGCCAGGTCAAAGCTCCCAAGGTATATATTGCAGACAGCGGGATTCTGCACACTTTGTTGAACCTGCGAACTCAGGAGGACCTGGAAGCGCATCCCAAAGTTGGCGCATCCTGGGAGGGATTTGTACTCGACCAGGTAATTCGCAAGCTACACGCCGACCGTGACGAATGTTATTTCTGGGCTACCCATGCCGGCGCCGAGCTGGATCTGCTTGTGGTCCGAGGGCGCCTGAGACTTGGATTCGAAGTGAAACGCACGAGTTCCCCGCGCATCACTCCGGCCATGCGCCGAGCCATGGAGGATCTGCATCTGAGCAAGCTTGAAGTCATTCACGCCGGCGGCGACACATTTCCTTTGGGAGAGAAGGTTCGGGCGGTTGCCTTTGTCCGATTGCTCGAAGACCTAGAGCCCCTGCAGTAAATCCCGGTCAAGGGGCTGCAGCCCCTTGAAATCCCCGCGGGATCTGAGCCGCGTCAAGAGGGGTCCTCGCAGGCCGATTCCCATCCTGATGGATTCCTGAC
>JBEKYG010000168.1:0-8531 GCA_049511215.1 Acidobacteriota bacterium
CTGCCAAACACGCAGCGCCCGGTCAGCAGCTCGTAGAGCACGCACCCGAAGGCCCACACGTCCGTGCGCGCGTCAACCGGCTTCCCGCGCGCCTGTTCCGGACTCATGTAGGCCGCCGTGCCCAGGATCACGCCCGCGCGGGTCATCTGCTCCGTGATGGTCGGCGATTTCGACGCGTCCGGCGCGGCCGTTTCGCTTTGAAACGCCTTGGCCAGCCCGAAGTCCAGAACCTTGACTTTGCCATTCGGCGTGACCTTCACGTTCGCCGGCTTCAGATCACGGTGGATGATTCCTTGCTCATGCGCACATTCCAGACCTTCTGCGATCTGGCGGCAAACCTCCAGGGCTTCGTCGACCGCTAATGGACCCTTGGCAACACGCTGAGCCAGCGTTTCGCCTTCGGCCAGTTCCATGACGAGGAATGGGCTTCCGTCCGTCTTTTCGAGCCCATAAATGGCGGCGATGTTCGGGTGACTGAGTGACGCCAGCAGCTTGGCCTCACGCTCGAAGCGGGCCAGCCGTTCAGGATCCCTGGCGAATGCATCGGGCAGAACCTTGATGGCAACGCGGCGGTTTAAATGACTGTCTTCAGCGAGGAAGACTTCGCCCATGCCACCCTGGCCCAGCTTTTCAATGATCCGATAGTGCGAGAGGCTTTTGCCGATCATGGACAACCCCACCATTTGATTAGCGTATTAGCAAGTTTCTATCGTGAAACTTCTTAACCCTCGGTCCTGGACCTGGACTTCGACTTGGACGTGGACTTGGACGTGGACATACACAGATAAAGCGCGATCTGGCAAATGTTATATCTGGAAAGTTTACCTCTGAAAAGACCGTCCAGGTCCAAGTCCAGCTCCAAGTCCAGGTCCAAGCTGCTCACTCGGTTTTTCGATCTAACCGACGAATTTCGCAACAGAAATTAGTCGCTGATTTTTCCATGACGGCCTTCGGTTCCTTTGATCAACCAATCAACGGGAATCACTTCAGCTTGGCATATTCGGCTTGGGCTGCTTTCAATATCGGGATGTCGGGGTCGGCGTCCTTCCACAGCGAGAAGAAATCCTGATACGCGGCTTTTGCTTTCGCCGTGTCCCCGGTCATCACATACGCCCGCCCCAAACCAAGTTTTGCCAGCGAATGCTCGGCAAGCGTCGGAATGATTCCTCGATGATCCACGATCTCCTGAAATTCCGCAGCCGCTTCCGCCCCGCGCTTCGCCTGCAGGTATGCCTGGCCTCGAATGTAGATGGGCTGGAGGTTATGGCTCAATCCCAATTGGTAAGGCCTCGTTGCCTCGAGCTCCTGGATTGCCTTCTCCGGAGCGCGCTCCAATTCGATCAATGCCCGCACGCAGGGAATGCTCACCTGGTGCAGGAGCGTGTCGGCTGGAAAGCGGTGGTCCAATTCCTCCGTGATGCTCTGGGCGTGGCTCACATCTCCGGTCATTGCCAACACCTCCGCCACTGGCACCAGGTTGCTCCGGTTACGCGCCAAGCCGGCGCTCAACGTCGCCAGTTCCCGTGCCTTTGCAAAGTTCCCGAGTTCCGCTTGCGTCACAGCCCCAAGCGCCAGCATAGCCGCCGGCATTCCCTTGAAAGGCAGGCGATCCGTAACCTGTGCCAACCGCTTCATCAATTCCTCGGCCTTCAGCATGTGGCCGTGCGCCGCGGCGGCAGATGCCGCCGCGCCGAGCAGGAGTGATCCGCCGGGTTTCCCTTCTGACCATTTCAGTTGTCGTTGCATACCGTCGGCGTCGCTGTTCAAGAAAGCCAGCTCGTACAGCAGCCAGTGGATAAAAAGGTGGTTGTCCGCCTTGGCATCTACTGCTCTTTGCAGGATGGACCGCGCCTCCTCCAGATGGTTCGTTCCCATGTACGAAAGCGCCGCCCCCACGTAACCCCATGGTTCGGCCGGTTCAATCCGCAAAGCCTCGAGGACCTTCGATATGGCCTTCTCGAACTGCCCGTAGTATTTGAAGTAATTCGCCCCCAAGTTGAAGAAGGCGTAGAGATCATTCGGGTATGTCTTGGAGGCAGATTCCCAGGTTTCCATTGATTTCTCGATGTTTCCGATCGCGTCATAGTAATGCCCGGCAATGTAGAACTTCTCGCGTTCGCTCACCCGCTCGCGCAAGTCGAACGCCTTCCTTGCGAACTCAACCGATAGTTCCTCTTCCCAAAGGTCGCCGTAATTGGCCCCCTGCCGCGCATAGGCGAGCGCAAAATTCGGATCCAGTTCAATGGCGTGCTGGAAGAGAGGAATGGACTCGGCCTCGCCTCCCCTGTTTCGCATCTCATCGGCTTCGGTGAATACCTTCCACGCTTCCAGCGACGAGGTCGTCGCTTCGATCACCTTCGTATCGAACTTCTGAATGGACGCCAGCGACTCGCCCAGCTTGCTGCGCAGGCTTGACGCGGCCTTTCCCACCGCCGGCAGCACAGCCTCTTTGCTCGCTGCCGTGACCTGCTCTCTAGCCAGCGTATCGCCGGTCCTACAGTTCACGGCGTCCAGGTCCACGACGTATTGGCTCCCGAGCATCGCGATCGAACCGCTGAGCCTGGCCTTGATGTTCTCCCGCTCGCAGATCTGCTGCGCCACGCTGCCGGTGACTCGCTCGTTCGCGGGGCGTTCCATGAACTGCAGGGCTCTTTGGATCGTCTGCTCAGGCACGATGTTCAGATACGGCGACTGTTCCAGCTGCACCGCCAGCGCCTCCTTCAGTGTCCCGTCGAACACAGGGTCACCAGTCAGGTTGACGATATCCTCCAGCAGGATGGAGTCCTTCTCCGTAAGCTTCTGTCCGGAACGGGATCGCCAATACCACCCTCCGGCCAACAGACCCGCGATCACGACGACAGCCCCCGCGGCCACCAGGAACCGGGTAAGGGCAGGCATCCTCGTTCGCCCGGACGAGCGCGGCCCGGCAGATTCGTGTGGCGCGGGCGCGCCCGCCCGCGACGCAGCCACTGGGAGGGGCACGGCTCCGGCCGTGCCGACAGATCCTTGAGAAGAACCTGGGGCTTTAACACCTGCGGGTTCTTCCGCAACGATCCTCTTCCCCGAATCCGAATCCCGTTTCAGCCGCTGCAGCTCCGCGCGCATCTCCGAGGCATGCTGGTAGCGCAGTTCCCGGTCCTTCTCCAGCGCCCGGTTGATAATTCGTTCCAGTTCCGGCGGCACATCCGGCTGCAATCGAATCGGCGATATCGGCGCCCGCTCCAGAATGGCGTGAAAGATTACCGCCGCGGTGTCTCCGCGGAACGGCAAAGCACCGGTGGCCATCTCATACAACACCGCGCCAAAGGAAAACAAATCCGTGCGCGCATCGAGCTCTTTCCCCCTGGCCTGCTCGGGAGACATGTAGGCAACAGTCCCGATGGTTGAGCCCGGGCTGGTCAGGTGCTCTTCGGTGAGCGCGGTCGGCTGTGCGGTTAAGCCGCCCGCATCGGAAGCACGGGTGAGCGCGGAGCTGACTTTGGCGAGTCCGAAATCAAGGAGCTTCGCGTGCCCCCGGCCGGTTACGAAAATATTCGCCGGCTTGATGTCCCGGTGGACGATGCCTTTGGCATGCGCCGCGTCCAGGGCGTCGGCGATCTTGATCCCGAGTGCAAGCAGGGTGTCCAGTTCCAGGGCGCGGTTGCCGATCGTGTGCTTGAGAGTCCTGCCCTCCAGAAACTCCATCACCAGAAACGCCTGCCCATCCTGTTCTCCGATGTCGTGAATCGTGCAGATGTTGGGATGGTTGAGGGCAGAAGCCGCCTTCGCTTCCCGTCGAAAGCGCTCCAAAGCCTGGTTGTCCCGGGCCAACTCTTGCGGCAGGAACTTCAGAGCCACAAAACGATCGAGGCGGGTGTCTTCTGCCTTGTAGACGACACCCATGCCACCGCCGCCCAGCTTCTCAACAATTCGGTAGTGCGAGATGCTCTTGCCGATCACGGAGAATCCCCCCTGGCAATTCGCGCGCTGCAATCAGAACGACCCGAGTTTGCTGTCATTATAGTCTGCCAGCGTGTCCCTGGGTAGCTGAATTCGCAGCACTTGCGCGAGTGAGTCGGCCGCCGGAAACAGGCACGCTCCCGAGAAACGCGTTCTGGGAAATGAGTGCCTGGCAAGGCGTGATATGCCAGATTGCGGTGCGGAACTCGATGGGCGTGGTCTTCAAGATGCCCATTCTCCCCGTGGCTTGCCTGGCGGAGGCTCTGGCTCGGCTGCAGCGCCAGTTCCAGACGCTCATTGTCACCGCCGATCCGCATGGTGCCTCCACGATCCACGACGTGAAACTGACCGGCAACGTCTGCATCGTTCTCGGGAATGAGGACGCCGGAGTATCCGTGGAGATTGCCGCGCTTGCCAATCGGCACGCAGCCATCCCGATGCGCAACCGGACCGACTCGCTGAATGTGGCGTCGGCCAGCGCCGTATTTCTGTACGAGGCCGATCGCCAGCGCGCGAAGGCACAGCCTAAACTAAATCTTAACGCCAAGACGCAAAGACTCTAAGACGCCAGGAAATCTCGGTTTAAGTACTTGGAGCCTTGGAGGCCAGGCGGCAAAAACTTATCTCCGACACTGGTAGACAAACGCCGGCGGCAGGTTGAGCCAGACTGTTTTGCTTTTTGAGACATGGCCGAAGTATCTGGGCAGAAGCTCTGCAAATCGCCGGCCTGCCGGCAACAGCAGACCCTGGAGGTAAGCAAACGTTGCAAATTGCCCATGGGCGCTCATGACCGACATCATCTGATCCAGGATCCGGGTCTGCAATGCTTCGGGGAAGGAAGCCCAGGGCAAGCCGCAAACGATGCAATCCACGCTCGTCAACCCCAGCCTTTGGCAGATCGCTTCCACGTTCGCCACCGAATCTTCGACCAGCGTCACCCCGGGATGGCGACGCTTGAATAACTCCGCCAGCCGGCTGTTAAGCTCAATCGCAACAAACTTCGAACCTGCAGGGATGCGTCCGAGGATGTGACCGGTAAACACGCCGGTGCCCGGGCCATATTCCAAGACCGTCCTGGCGCTCGGGAGGTCGATCCATCCGACCATCGTCCTGGCGAGGAACGTTGAGCTTGGCGCAATAGCTCCGGTTGTCGTCGGGTGAAGGAGAAATTCACCCAGAAACTTACTGACGTTTTGCGCCAGGGCCACGAAGAGACTCCATCCGAAAAGCGGTTACCTGCCTCGAGATCAGACGCAGATTTATACTACAAAGGGTTTATTTTCGAAACACCTTCAGGAGTTTATTCAGTACCGGAAGGATTTGGTATTGCAGATCATCCATGCAGCGCACGTTATCTCCATGCTCGAAGCTGGACGTGGCGAGCTGCCCAGAGAGATCCTGCAGTTTCCGCACGTGCTCGGCTATCCCGGATCCGGCATTTTGCAGGGTATAGCATTTGAGCAGCAAAAGAACAGGCTCCAGTTGAGATATGAATTCGCGGATCTGCGCGGTCGGGTCCGCGACGTAATGATTCCGCAACGCGGCCCTGAGTGAAAGCATCGATTGAGCCACTTGAGCGATTTTTTCTCGCACCCATGTTTTGTAGCTCCGAAGGGGCAGGGCGGAACCTGCGCTTACCTGCGCGACTCGCGCAAAAATATTGGCCGGAGGCCGCCACTGCGAAGGGGGCGGAAGCGCAGGCTTCGCATCTGCCTCCACTCCATTCGTGTTATTCGTGGCTGCTTTTATTCTGGTACTGTCTGAATCACAGTTTCTACCTGGAAATGCGTGTCAGGCTGGAGTACGGTTTGGTATTTTTGGAGCAGCAAGGGGCAGAGCGATGTTTCTGAAAGATCTGGCTTACGCGGTCCGGACGCTGCGCAACAGTCCGGTGTTTGCAATCACGGCGATAGTAACCATTGCGCTCGGCATCGGCGCCAGCACGGCGATTTTCAGCGTGACCAGCGCGGTGCTGCTTCGGCCGCTTCCTTACAAGAATCCGGATCGGTTGGTATTGGCATGCGCGGACATGAGAAAACGCGACGTGAAGGATTTTCCGCTTTCCAACGCCGAATATTTCGACCTGCGCGACGGGGCGAAGAGTACGTTCGAAGAGTTCGGTGCTGTCAGAACGGGCCGCAACATCCTTCCGAGGGAGGATGGCACGCCGGAACAGGTCCGCTTTGCGCAGGTCACCACGAACTTTTTCCGTCTGATGGGTGCCCGGATCCAGTTTGGCCGCGATTTCGAGGATGCGGACGGCCAGCCGCCACCGCCGCCTCCGCCGGTTGCCGCGCCGAACGCGCAGCCTCAGCAACCTCCGCCCGCCATCGCTATTCTGAGTTACGAATACTTCCAGCGGCGCTATGGCGGAAATAAGGCCATGCTAGGCCGCCGCATGCTGAATGGCGGGGCGGGCGGTCCTCTGGTTGTGGGTGTGCTCGCGCCGCGTTTCGAGCTGCTATTCCCGCCCGACGCGAGTATGGAACAGGCGCCCGAAGTCTGGACGGCGGCCCGACTGGCCTATGACGCTGCCAACCGAAACAACGTATCACTGCGGGTGATCGGCAGGTTGAAGAATGGGGTTACCCTGGAGCGCGCCCAGGCGGAAGCCGACGCGTTCTCCGCGTTTGAGCGTAAGCAGGACGCGATCTCGGCGACCGTGGTGCGGCAGCGCACCTCCGAGATCGGCGTCCGGATGGCTCTTGGCGCGGCGCCAGCCGGCATCTTTAATCTGGTAGTCGGACACGGACTCCGCCTCAGCGCTGCAGGCATCGTGATCGGCCTTGCTGCGGCTCTCAGCCTCACGCGCGTGATGTCCAGCATGCTTGTCGGCATCAAAGCGACCGATCCCCCGACCTTCGCTGCCATGGCAGTTCTTTTCCTGATCATCGCCGCCGCGGCATCCTGGCTGCCCGCATGCCGCGCGGCGAGTCTCGATCCTACTGAAGCCCTGCGTGAGGAGTGAGTTTTTCCCTTACCTTTGCAGTGCCGGAATCTCAGTGGCTGGGACAAGTGCCTTGTAAATGGTGTGGCGAATCCCTAAAATCACGCCCTGATCGGGAGTGAGTGAATCATGATGCAGTCCAAATCCGCGCCCTCTAATCCCGCCGCAACTGGACCGGCCGAAAGCGGAATTACTGTGCGAGTGAAATTCCTGATGCACTTCCGGGATCTTTTCGGTGCCAGAGAAAAGGATGTCCACCTCGCCCCGGGAAGCAGCATGAGCGACCTGCTTCATTATCTGGGCGACACCCCCGAACGCCGGGCGGCACTTCTGACCGGTGTGCAAGTCCGGGCGCAGGTGGTGGTCCTGAAAAACGGAATTCCAATTGGAGACCTGGAAGGATCGGCGGCCCAGCTTTTCCACGGCGACACCGTAGCCATCTTTCCATTTCTGGCCGGGGGCTAAACCCGGGCTGGCCCGCTGCAGGCGGACACGCGGGCAACGCCCTGGTCGGACGCAGGAGAGTGATACGGGCAGTCATCCATGCGCGGGACGTAAAGCCAGGCGCATAAGAAGTTTGATTTCCCCAGAGTCTTTGAGACTTAGAAGGTATGAATAAATTGGCGCCAGGGAGACTACAAGGATACATCGGACCAACACAAAGACTCGAAGACACTAAGGCTCGAAGAAATCCTATGTTTTGAAACCTCCTTTGAGTCTTCGGGTCTTTGTGGTAAATGGTGAAGATCGAATTTCTCACAGCTTCTGAGAGTCTTACTGGTTAGCCGGCGGGCAACCTCTAAGGCTCAAAACTCCGAAAGCTACTTTCGGAGCAGGGCCGCGCAGGAGACAAAGACCGATAATCATGGCTGGTTTTTCGATCGCCGGATATCACGGCAAGATACTCAATATCGATTTAACCTCAGGCGAGACGGGAGTTACTGCGCTCGATCCGGAACTGGTGTTGGATTACCTGGGCGGCCGCGGACTGGCAACGCGGATTTTTTACGACCGGATCGAGCCCACCTCCGCGGCCCTGGAGCCGGGCAATGTGATTGTGATCGCCGCCTCCCCGCTCATCGGTTCGGATGCGCCGACGGCCGCACGCGGGCACATGGTTTTCAAATCGCCCCTCACCGGCGTTATCGGCACTTCGAACTCCGGCGGGAGTTGGGTCGCCGGGCTTAAGGGCGCCGGCTACGATGCCCTGGTGATCCGGGGGGCCGCTCGCGAGCCGGTGTACGTTGATGTCCAGTCGGATCGGATCGAGATCCTGTCGGCGAAGCATCTTTGGGGGAAGAACATCCACGAGACGACCGCCGCATTAAGTGCGGGCGGCGAGCCGGGCAATCCCTGGCGCGTGCTGTGCATTGGCCCGGCCGGAGAGAATCGGGTCCGCTTTGCGGCCATCGCCAACGATTACAACCGAGTTTACGGCCGCTGCGGTCCCGGGGCCGTTTGGGGCAGCAAGAACCTCAAGGCCATCCGGATCCGCGGCAAGGCCAAAGCGGGCAATGCAGACAAGAGCCAATATCAATCCGGCCGCGACCAGGCCTTCTACCTGCTGAAACAGGCGCCGGTTACCAAACGCCTCCTCCGTGAATTCGGGACCGCAGGACTCATTGAACTGATCGACCTGATCAAC
>JBEKYG010000169.1:0-8520 GCA_049511215.1 Acidobacteriota bacterium
AACATGGAGGCCCTTTAGTGCCGCGAGCCGACCGATGTGGGCTAGCCTCCCGGGCAGCACCCGGTAAGCCCTCTTGCCATAGATTTCGGCAAGAACGTGGAATTGATACTCATAAATCAGAATATATGATATTATCTGAATGTTTGAGAGAGGCGGATGCCATGAGAATTCTAACTGCCACCGAGGTCAGCCGAAATTTCAGCCGTCTTCTCGATGAGTTGGCGCGCGGGGGGGAGGAAATTGTCGTCATGAGGGGGAAACATCCCGTCGCCAAGATGGTTCCTGGAGCGCCGCGGCTTACCGCCCTGGAGGTGTTGGCGGATCTGTATCACACCCTCGAAGATGCAGAGGGACGAGCTTGGATAGAAGACGCGGCCACGGCCGACCGGCAGGGCAGGAAGGAGATCAGGGACCCGTGGGCGTGATCATCGATACGTCGATCTGGATTGAGGTGGAGCGGGGGAGGCTGGCTCCTGCGGATGTGGCGGCGATTACGGGGTCGGAGCCAGTTTATCTCGCCCCGCCTGTTCTTGCCGAACTGGAATATGGTGTCCATCGGGCGCGAACACCCGATCAGCGGCAGAAACGCGCGGCCGCAGTAGCTCGCATCAGGAAAAAGCCCTGCTTGGTTATAGATGCCGAGACAGGCCTCACATTCGGCCGGCTCGCGGCTGACCTAGACGCCGCCGGGCGTCCATCCATCCATCGCGTTCAGGATCTCTGGCTGGCCGCGCTCGCGGTGCAGCACAATCTCAAAGTTCTCACCCAAAATCAAAAGGACTTCCTGGGTATTCCTGGTCTCACGGTTTTGTGGATCAAGGGGCCGGACCAGTAGAATTTAGGGGACAGGCGCCCTAACCAAGCAAAATATGAACCGGCGCTTGCGAATGACTCCTCATGACCATGAACCCTTTACACCGCTTTCTCAGTTCTTTCTTTGCCACTGCGCCAGTGATCGGTACGAGTTTGCCTTCAACTCAGATATCCACATCGAACTCGCTTGCTTTAACCCTCCAATTTACTCCAGTCGTCGTTCTTTTCCGACCACAGCAACACCTTTATACCTATCGGGCCCCATCCATCCTCGATATCAGGGCGCTTTTTTATCCCTGGTTCCCATCCCAGGATTGAAACAATCTATATAATCTGGCAAGCGGTTTCGTTCAATGAGGCCTTTCCAAAGTCTCGCGAATACGATTTTCGAATGACACCACCGGCTTGCGTCGCGAGACCTCGGAAAGACTCCTCTGCATTCGACCAGAAGCCCGGTTTTCCAATAATGTCAGGTCACAATTTGACATAATGCTGTTTGAAAGATGCTGAGCGGAGGTACCGGCGGTTACGTAATTTCTCTCAGATACAATGGCCCTTTCACAATTCTCTGAGCGCCGCGTTCGGATTTATGCGCGCCGCACGCTGGGCAGGCAAATAGCAGGCGACAGATCCAGCCATAAGCAGGAGAACCGGAACAGAGATCAGCGCGATCGCATTCTGTTGAGGCAGCATCCTGGCAAACTGTGACTGGATCAACACACGTGCGGTGGCGCCCACCACAGTTCCTGCGAGGATGCCAAAGACAACCGGCCGCAGTCCATCCGAAAGTACCATGCCAATAACTCCGCCTGGACTGGCGCCGAGCGCCATCCGCACTCCGACCTCCCAGGTGCGGCGCGCCACGACATGAGAAAGAACACCGTATAAGCCGGCGAGGGCCAGCACCAGCGCAAAACTGCCGAGCACTCCCGCAACACCCGCCATGATCTGGGGGTATAGTGCCGACGGTCCGAATACAATAGCAGGGCCGGTGCCGGCCCGCGCAACAGCAACTTCAGGATCTACGGATCTCAGCGACTGCCGCAAGGGGCCAACAAGCCTGTCGGGTTTCTGGTTTGCGCGGACGGAGAGCACCAGAAAGCCCTCGTAGTGCTGGTCCAATGGAAGGTAGACACTTTCGACATGATAGGTGTCGTAGTCCGCGGCAATCCCTATGATCTGCCTGGTCTCCACCGGGTGTTCCAGCTTGCCCCCCGATCGCTGCCGCTGGAAATTCAACTTGCGGCCGATGACATCGTCAGTGCCAAACAACTTTCGGGCAGCGGTTTCGTTCACTACGATCACCGGCGCAGATGCTTTGGTGTCGCTTTCATTAAATGCTCGTCCGCGCTTGATGGAAATTCCCAAGGTTCGAAAAACACCGGGAGTGCCGGCAACGAGGACAGCAAGGAGCTTGTCCTTCTCGCCTGACCTGTCGAGCCAGCAATACGGCGTGGTCAATCCGACTGGCAGGTCGGAGGGCGGCAGACCGGAGGTTGCCGCAACGGCATCCACGTCAGGCCGGTTCGCCATTTGCTGAAGCGCGGCGCTGACAATTTGCCGGACGCGCGACTCCTCGTACCCTTGCGAGGCAAAATCCACAAGTGCCAGCGCAAGGGGTTCCACCTCAAAACCCGTGTTTGCATGGCTCTGCTGTCGGAGCTGGCTGACGCACAGCGCCGTGATCGAAAGCAGGATGACCGAGACGGCAACCTGGGCCGCAATGAGAACGCGCCGTCCCCTCCAGCGTGGGCTTATGCCATGGGATCCATCGGTCGCCATCACGGACCGCAGATCAGCGCGCGTCGATTGCAGCGCCGGCACCAGGCCAGCCACAGTCAGGGCGAGCATGGTAGCGAAGGCAGAAACTACAATGACGGCAAAATCCAAGCGCGGCACAAGATGCAGCGGTACACCGATGCTGACGTTCATGTCGTTCCCGAGAAGGAAAAGAGACACGCGTGCGACAGCGATGCCCACAACTCCCCCTGAGCCGGCAATGATGCCGCATTCCGCCATGAATCCGCGAACCAGATTCCACCTCGAAGCGCCGAGCGCCAGCCGCACCGCCAGCTCGTGACGGCGGCCCGAAGTACGAGCCAGCATGAGATTGGCAATGTTTGTACACGCGACCAGCAGGACGAGGATAACCGCAGCCATGATCGTCCAGGTCATGGGCCCGATGATAGAATCCAAACTCTCGTCAATGCGGACCTCCGCGGCACTCCTCACAGACCATTTACGGCTTCTTTCGGAAGCCGGCCTGCGGAGATCGAGATCCTTGCCGATCGGAAAAGTGAGATCAAGCTGCGCTCCAATCCCCCTGATTTCGGCTGCTGCCTCCGCCATCGTGCGGCCAGGTTTGAGCCGTCCCTTCACCCTGAGCCAGTGCTGCGACCGATCGTTTGGATCAAGAGTCCAAGGGCCCAAAAAACCTGGAAGCAACGGACCAGCCCCAAGTGGAACCCACAACGAACTTTGAATTATGCCGTTGCCGGACAAGCCGCAGAATGCCGCCGGCGCCACTCCGACTATTTCAAAACTCCTGCCATTGATCTTCAGAGTTCGGCCGATGATGTCCGGGCTGCCACCGAACATGTGCTGCCATACACCATGACTGATCACGACTACGAGCGCAGCACCTGGTGCGGCATCCGCAGGTTGCAGGGTTCGGCCCAGCTCTGCGTTTACACCCAACACATGGAAGTAGCTTCCGTCGACAATTTCGCCGAATGATTTCTCGGATTGACCGTTTGCCGTGAACGACGG
This sequence comes from Acidobacteriota bacterium, assembly GCA_049511215.1. GTDB lineage: Bacteria > Acidobacteriota > UBA6911 > UBA6911 > UBA6911 > JAFNAG01. Next base: position 3,583 of record JBEKYG010000169.1, read on the forward strand.
ACCGAATGGACTCCAAGCCGTTACATCCTGAAACACGGTCTGACGGGAGCGAAAGTCAAGGTAGTCGCCATACGACAATCCATTCATTGCCATGTTGCTGCCTGGCCAGTGGTACACGTTGACGATGCTCTCGATATCTCTCACACCAGGCGGCGGTCCCAGCACAGAATGGATGATTGAATAAATCGCGGTCGTGGCGCCGATACCGAGCGCGAGTGTTAACACGGCGAATACCGAAAAGGCCGGTGTCGAACTCACTCGCCGCCAGGCGTAGCAAAGATCCTTCCAGGACGATTCGAGCCAGAAGGCACGAGCGTCGCGCACCGATTCCTTGGTCTGATCCAACCCTCCAAGCCGCAAGCGGGCTATGCGTCGAGCCTCGGCAGCCGGAATACCTCGCCGCATTTCTTCCTCGACCAGTAAATCCATGTGGGTCTGCAGTTCCTCATCCAGCCGCTGATCGAGGCGGGTTCGCATGAACAATCCGCGAATTTTAGCTTTGACTACGCGAAATGAGACCATTTTCCCCTCTGCGAGATTGGATCATTCAGCCCTGTTGCCACGACGAAATGGCTCCCGTAGTGCCGGTCATTCATGCATCTTCGAGGAAGCGTTCCATCATGGTTCGAACCCTAAACCAGTTCTTAGTTTCCTTGGGGATCTGCTTCCTCCCAAGTCGCGTGAGCTCGTAATAACGCGCGCGCCGGTTGTTCTCAGATGTGCCCCACTTTGACGAAATCCAGCCCCGTTCCTCCAATCGGACCAAGGCTGGGTAAATGGATCCCTGGGTGAGCGTGACGTTTCCCGCCACCTGCTCAATTCGGCGAGCGATGCCGTACCCGTGCGTGGGTCCCAAGCCTTCGAGGGTTTTTAAAACCATCAGATCAAGGGTTCCCTGCAATACGTCAGGTTTTGGACTCATTGGCCCCCTCATTCATTGTTCTGTCGGAATTCGACACAAGACTAAAACCCGGCCGGATGAATGTCAATTACAAAAACACGTGAAAAATACACCCTGCGCATAGTTCGAATAGATCGCATTTTCGTTTCGGAGTCCAGCTGTGAGGGATGCCGAAGCCTAAGAAGTAGCGCTCCGGAAAGCGTTAGGGGCAACACATTGGGCCACGCGGGTGAGTAGTGGCGAAACCGGAAACTACGCTGCTCCCCAAATATGGCGTTCTGTGACATGGTGGCTCCCCCTGATCATATCAAAGCCATATAGGAAACTGACCCTCCTACCCGAGTACGCGCATCGCTTTCTCGATCCGCTTCGCTACCTTTGCCGCGACCTGAGCATGAATCGGCAGGAGTTCCTTAGCGTCTGACCGCTTGACCAGTCCCTCGCGGCACCTGCAGTTTGGATGCCTCGGCGGCATTCCTGTCCCATCGGGGTATGTGCCGTTCAGTTCTCGTCTCTGTCCGTGCAGGGCGCCGCAGAGCGGGCGGGTCCTCTCATCATGCGCCGCAATCCAAACCTTCTGCCAAAGTCTCGAATCAATCAGGCCGTCATCTTCGGCTTGCCGCCACAGTTCATTCTGACCTGCGTTTGATTCCTCGATCGTGAGAGTTCTAGCGATCCCTATCGCCCGTTCTTTGATCAGCCTGGCGGTGTACCTCCCCAGGAATTCCTGCTTTTTGTCGGGAGTCAGGGAGAGGGAACCCACGCCCCGCACTCCGGCCCGCTTCAGCCGGTCCATTGCTCCCTGGCCGATGCCCATCAGCGATTCCCTTTCGCCCATCGAATCCAGGAAATTGCTATAGTTCGCAATCGCCTTTACCTGGTTCGATGCGAGTCCGATCAGGTTCTTGATCTCTCGGGCAGCCTCGTAGGGGTGCATCCCTTCCACAAATGCCCTGCGGATGATTGCTCTCACGCCCTCGACCGCATCCTGCTGAATCTGGAGCGCGGCATTCATGGTCATGGTGCTGATGTATTCGACTGCACGCGGGTTGGTGACATCGAACCGCATCGAGGCGGCCACGGCTTTGGGCAACGGTGCGAGGTCTGCCGCTTTCTCAAACGTGTCCCGGATGTGTCCGGAGACTGTACTCTCGAGGGCCTTGGGCAGCTTGTCCAGCGGCACAGCCCGAAGTGCGCCGGCCAGGTCATTCCGCAGCATGGCAGCCTTAATATCCCTGATGACTGCAGGGTCATCGACCAACGAACTCATCACGTCGGCGAGATCCGCCACGATCTTGCGTTCCTTCGCCGAGGCAACCGCAGGATCGCATCGGTGTTCTCGAGCAGATTCGCCATTACCGCCTCTGTAAGAAATGAAATACCGAGGGATGCCAATTTGACAAGTTCGGTACTTTCGCTAATCTGAAGGAAAAAGTCTTACCATTTGATAGAATGCACATCCCCATGAGAAACAGAAGCACAATGACAGTCTCGTTGCCGCCAGCGATGGTTGAGCAATTCGAGAAAGTACGTAAAGCCGAGCATCGAACCAAGTCGGAACTCGTGCGCGAAGCGCTCCGCCAGTATTTTTACAGTCGCTTCCCGATCGAGAGCGCTTCCAAGGCTGAACTAGCCGCCATCCGGCGCGGCCGCGCCGAGATTAGAGAGGGACAGTACGTGACCCTGGACGAGATCCTCAATGACTTGGCAACTAAAAATCGCAAGACAAGCAAGAAAAGCGCTTGAGAGATTCCCCCTAAAAGACCAGGGTTACATCACCACCGCCCTGGAAGAGATGCGCAACAACCCTTTTAGCGGCGATCTCATTCGCTTGAAGAACCAAACGGCAACGTTTCGTAGGCGGGTGGGCAACTATCGCATTTTTTTCGACGCATACCCAGAAGATCGCACCCTTCACGTTGTTGCCATAAGGCGCAGGACATCCACAACCTACTAACGGCGCTTCGCTCAAGGTTTTTGTGAAAAGGAACAGGGCCACCCGCTTGCCCCCTGTGCACCGGGGCAAGAAAGCTGCTTCAGGTGACCCTTCGTGTAGGACCGGAAAGGAGACGGTCCTACGTTGCGCCGGCACCTGTTTGTGCCGTGCTATTTGTTGCGTTTGGATCCAGCGGAGCAAAGTCAATCCGCTCCGATTCTATGTCCAGCCGCTCCTGATCTGCGTCGATTCCAGGACGTGTCAATTCGCCCTGTTCCAGGTTGTAGTACAACGTCTTCCATGACATCCCGCCCGCCTGCCAGCTGAGAGTCAGCTTGGCGCATTCTTCGGGCGTCATCCGGGCGTTGTCGAAGTCCTCGTTCAATCGGACGCCGACTTCCGATTCGCACGCTCTCATCCAGACGGCATGCCATTGCAGAGCCGTGGTCAGGTTTTGACTTGCGACATCGGCCATGTCCGCCAGGATTCCGCACCTGCCGGTCGTCAACAACTTCTTCAGGTACTTCCGGGAGAACTGCGCCAGGCTTTCTCCCTTCAACGTGACATCGTCGATGTGTGCCTCGATCGCGCTGGGAGCCAAGACCTTCGGCGGCTTGCGGAATACCGATCCGGCCAAGCCTTGAATGGTTCGATCGGTTGCACCATAGAACGGAGCCCTTTCTCGGTAGGAATCGTAACCGTCGTCATCCTGGCCGCCGAGCTTCGGCAGGCAGGCTTCCTTGCCAGCCTTGACCGCATCGGTTCCATTGACGACGTCCCGGCATCTGCTCCAGAAGTCGCAGTTTTCATCATAGTTTGCGTGACTGTCCGTAACCGGCATCGAGGGCCTCCTCCGCCTTCCTGAGCACCTGGCGGTGAATGATCGCCACCGTTGGGATATGCAGCCTGTCGTTGAACGTCTCGCCCGCTTCGCTTCCCACCAGTGCGAGCTGGGAATCGTCTTCGTCTGCAGCGGTGGCCGGGATCTCGACCACCTTCACCGTTCCGCTATGATCGACTTCATCTTTGACCTTGCCCTCGATGCGTTCGAACACCGTGTTGATGGCGGTGGAGTTCCCCTTGATCGCCAGCCGCATCATCGCCTCGACTATCAACTCCTTCCATGTGCGCCCCTTCTGATCGGCGGAGCAGGTGTTGGCAAGTTCCTGCGTCAGCAGGGCAGTGAGGCAGGATGCGTTCGGGGGCCTTCCTCTCGGGTTGCCCGACTGCCCTGGCCTCCACTTACCCTTTTCGAGATCCGAGATTGCGCAGGCTTCTCTCTTTGCCGGACTCCTTAATTGCGCCCTTGTTTTGCAAAGACCCCGCACCAACTGTCCCGACTGCCTGTTTTTTCTTCGCCATACCAGTCGAGTCGCAATGCCTGCGACCTCTCCCCAAAAAACAAAAAGGGCGCCGAACCTAGCGACCTGACGTTTGTCTGTCGGAATTCTAATGATTAGAAGAGATCGCCCTGCGGCTTCTCCTTGCCGTTCTTTCCCAACGGCGATCCAACCGGGCCCCATCTGAAGCCGCCGAGCCAGTATTCCTCCGCTTGCTTCTTGCACGGATTGTGATCGGTCGGCTCCGGAACGAGCTTTGCACTCTCTTCCAGGAAAAAAGGCATGCCCCTTCCCAATCGCTTTCCTCTGGCTGTGTGACCATCGAGAGCATAATCGGGAATCTTCACGCCCTTCTCGTCTTTCCACTGCTTCATGCAGTAGCAGCCGAACTCATCGCCAATCCTCGATTTCGGTGAACGGCACATCAGCAGGATCACGTTCGACAGAACCAGGACTTCCGATCCCCTCTTATTTTCCTGCCTGAACTCGAAGTAAGTGTCTCGCAGCGCCCGCACCTGCACATGCAGATCAGGATTCGCTGGTCCGATATCCTCCAGGGCAATCACGATTAGCCGCCGCCACAACCACTTTTTATACTTGGGGCCCAGTTCGCAGGCACATTTCAAAGCCTCGACTTCTTCTCCCCTCCGAATGTGCTTCTGCAAAGCTGAGATAACTTCCGGCCCGTTACAACTGTTCTGCGTGAGTAAATCCCACTCCATTATTTTCACCTCCCGGAGCGTATTCTCGTGCCCAGGTTC
>JBEKYG010000170.1:0-8509 GCA_049511215.1 Acidobacteriota bacterium
CGAGGACCGAGCGGTTCAGTCCCGGCACCTGCAGGTCGAAATCCGGGAGGCTGCTCCAGGAGCGGCCGTGCAGGAGCAGAATCGCGCATCGAGGCGTCGTGGGCACGCGCGCCCAGATCGCAAAAGTGTGGCCGTTGACATGGGCGCTGAATCGCTGGAGTGCGGGCGCGTTCTGACTGCGTGCGTACAATACCGCGCAAGCGATCGCGATGACCAGAACCATGGCCCGGCGGCACGCGACACGAGCCCATTTGTGAACCATCCCGCTCATCATATCTTGCCCGACAAGAAGGAATCTGCGCAAGCATGGCAATGGGCATGGCGCGTCCCTCGCGTATCGCATCGGCACTGCGCGCAACCTCATGCCAATGCCTACAAGCCTGCCAGAGGCACATCCTCTCTTGATATTCGCGAACGACGACAGAGAATGTGACTTGCTATGCCGCGCGGAGGATATCATAGGATTGGGTCCCGGCGTGCACGCGGACTTTTGCAGCTGGATATGCCGGCGTTTGGTCCGGATTCCTGGCGAAGGTAATTACAGGCCTGATATCTGCTTCGGCACTAACGAGTAATGATCCAGCTGGAAACTGGGGAAAGAGGTATGTCATCGGATTTGATGAGGCCGGAACACTTCCCTTTCGAAATAACCGCGGGAAAGCATGCGCACCAGGGAGGACGGCAGCAGCCCGTGTCGATGGAATTGCAGCCCAAGGCTCTTGATCCTGCTCACGATCCCCGGGTGCTCGACACTTTGCTGGAGTCCGGCATGACGCGCGAGCGCCTCCTGCCCGGCGATCTCCATCATGGGTGTGCCGCGCTTCCTGGACTCCTCGATCAGCGGAAGCAGATACCCCCCCATGCGGCGGTTCATGTATTCCGAGATCTCATCGTCGCGCCAGCCGGCGAACGCCAGAGTCGGCCCCAACACTCCTCCAAGATTGCTGACAAAATCAGGGATACACAGGATTCCCCTCCCGGTGAGTGTCTTCTCCGTCGGAAGATCGTAAGGGTGATTGGATCCGGCGGAGACAATCCTGCATCGGATCCTCGGTTCGTTGCCCGCGTCGATCGCATTGTGACACGCGCAAGGGCAGAGAATATCCGAGGCTTGCTCCCAGATCTTTTCTCGCGGCATTCGTTCCACTTCCGTGAAGGTAGTGACGAACTTGCTTCCTTCCGCGTGCGCCGCGCGAATCAGGTTCTCTACATTGAGGCCCTTCGGATGTATCAGGGCCCCATGAGAGGTCGAGATGCCCACAACACGCACCGACGCCTCCCGGAACATCCGGGCCAGGGCCGATCCCACCTTGCCGAATCCTTCGATCACGGCACTGCTGCCGGAGAACGGGAGCCCGATGGCGTTCGCGGCATGCTTTGCGGCGGCAAACACGGTCATCGCGGTGAAGTAACCTGAACGGCCCTGGCGCAATTGTCGATAAAAAACGGGCACATCAAGATCCGTGAGCATACGCCGTACCATTTCGTTGTCTGTCCCCATGTCCGCCGCGGGAAGGAATGCCTGTTGCCTGAGAAATGGGAGGATGGCTTTCCCGAAGGTTTTCAAGATTTCGAGTCGTGTCTCCCAGGGAGCGTCGGGGTCGGAGCGAACGCCGGCTTTGGCGCCTCCTTGCGGTAATCCCAGGATTCCGAACTTGAGGGTCATGCCCTCGGCGAGCCATCGGACCTCGTCTTCCTCGACATCGGGTGCCATGCGAATGCCGCCGCGGGATGTGCCCCGGTAGCTGGAGTGGATCACCAGGATGCCGAACAGTTTGCCGCCCCGATGGACGCGGCAGATGACCTGGTCGCCATTGTTCATGACCTCAGTGTTCATGATTCTTCCCATCCTGCAATCGTTCCGATTGCTGTTCCCTGGGCAATAGCACGACCGCCTTCTTCTTCCCACCGCCCGATAACTCAATACGATCCACGAAAACGACTTCCGCCGTGGCATCCCCTGGGAAATGGCGGTGGAAGGCCGCGGCGATGCGCCGGCCGCAGGCCTCGCGTTCCCCTGGATCCGGCACGACCAGATTAAGGCGGAAGTGGCTCGGGGTGATCTGCACCATCTGGTACTCACGCAGCGCAGGCTCAGCCGTGAAGATAATGTAGGAATGGCTGGGATCCACGATCCTGCCGGATGGCAGCCGGATAAAATCATGAGCGGTACCTTCCTGGAGCAGGAGCCGGGGCAAGGTCCGGCCGCAGCGGCACGGTTCCGTCAGCATAACCGCCAAATCGCCGAGGCGATAGTTGAGCAAAACCATGGCGCGATTCACGAGGTTGGAAACGACCACCTCGCCAACTTCGCCCTCAGGGAGCGTGTCTCCGTCCTTTCCAATGATGCGCACCGGGTAAAGATCGATGTTGATATGGTAGCCCTGATGCTCGCTGCATTCAAATCCGATCTTGAGCGCCTCGCAGGCCTGGTACGCGCTGAACACCGGGATTTTGAAATGCGTCAGAATCAACTGCCGCATCCGCGCGGAAATTCCGTCCGAGTGGTAGCAGACGACTCGCGGACGATGAAAGGAGGCTCCCGTAGCATGCAAATGATCAAACAAGCTTTCGATGCCGGACCCGTAACCTTGAATCACATCCGGCGCAAACTCATTCAGTCGAGGCAGGTAGGCAGCCGGGGATTCGAGCGAGTCGATGTAAAGACGCTGGATCTGCATTCGGGAAGGGAAAAGGGCATGCTGGCGCAGAAACTGTTGCACCCGCGGCGTGGAACTGACCGCGATGGAAGGGGAGTAGACGATGACGGCCTCGCGGTAGCCATGGCGCTTTCCGATCGCGGCGGTAACCATGCCGCGTTCACGTTCCGCATGGGCCGCGTTCCGGAAGAGGCTCCCGGGATCGGCATAGATCGTCCGTCTCAGACCGCTGCTCCCGGAGGTTTCCAGCCCCAGGCAGCGCTGTAAAGACATGGTTTCAGAGACAAATTGCTCCGGGTGTGAGCGGATCCAATCGGGTCCGAGCAAGCGCAACCGGGCCAGATCTGATACCGTTCGAAAATCACCAGGATGCAGGCCCAGCTCTGCCAGCGTCCGGCGATAGTAGGGCACATGGCGAGAAGCATAGGCAACCATTCTGCGCACGGATCGATCACGATCCTCGGCAATGGATGCAGGGGCCCGGAAGGGATATTGCGCCTGGCCGCGCATATGGCATGCGAGGTAGCAGCTCCAATACAGGCGGGTCAGCAGCGACATATAATCTCCCGGGAAAAACAATGCCGGCGCATCCGCGTCGCCATCATCCCTTGACGGCTTTCACGGCTATGAAATTGCCGGTGCGAAAACGGGTCGCCCAATCTGCCAGCCGTTCGAATCGCATCAGAATCCGGCATAACCGCGCCCGGGTCTGGGGCTTGCCACGCCGGTCGGCCCAGCGCGCCAACGGGACAACCAGAACGCGGGGGCAATGGGAAACTGTCGAGGTCTCCAGCAGATCGAACCCGGCCTCGATCAGCATTCCTTGCAGACCCTTCGCATCGCAGGTATATCCCACATAGTAAGGGACAATCCCCAACCGGTTCAGAAACCGGAAAGGGAGCCACTGGCGCAGACGAATGAGCGGATTGGCGAGGTTGTCGAGGGTCAAAATCAGCAAGCCGCCCGGGCACATCACCCGGGCGATCTCGTGCAAACCCCTGATCAGATCTTCACGGGCAACGAAATGATCCAAAGTGGAGATCGAGATCACGCCATCGAAGGTTGCGGCTCCAAAGGGAAGCTGACGAACATCGGCCGCAAGACTGCGCAGGCCATTCGATCGGGATCCGGCCACGGCTGCCACATGGGAGGAGCAATCCATCCCGAACACCTGTCGTGCGCAGCCTTGCAGACAGGAGGAAAGCCCGTCTCCCATCGCTTCTTCATACAGATCGGTCTTGAGCAAACGATCTTTCGGCGTGCCGGACCACCACCGCGAGATGAGAGCTCCGTGCACGGCATCGCAGTAGGCGCGCCACGTCGGCTGTGGATGTCGCCGAAGGTCCTCAAACACCTCGTTCCAGTATTCGTGTGTGCTCTCCAATCCTTCCATCCCGTGAATCAAACAAGCAAATTACTATCTGTTCCCGAATCACACGCCATCGGAACAGCGCAGCTCTCTTGCGCGCGGAGAATATCCGTATTCATCCGCATTCCCCAAGCAAAAACCAAAGCCGCTAGTGCACAACGCGGATTCCGTCCCAGCCTTTCTCGAGCCTTGGGCATGAGGCGCATATCATGGTAGCGGCCTTGCACCGGCTGATACGGCATCGCACCCGCCTGCCGGAGAGCGCGAGTGAGATTCGCTCCATTCGCTGGCTCGTGAGTCCCTTGATCAACACGACATCGCCGGGCTGAAGCAGGTCCCGAAGAAGTGCGGCCGCCGCGCTGCATCCACTCCCGCATTCAATGAATCAACGACAGGAATTTTCCTTGGGGTGTGGGGGCGATACTGTCCACGAACTCCACCTTCGCATGGAGGTTGTCCCCGAACAATTCCCGGCAGCGGACCGTCACATGACGTGCCATCGCATCCCGATCCGCGTTGGTACCTGACACGATGCGGAAAGTAATGTCCCCGGGGGCAGGATGCAGAAACTGAAGCTGCATGATCTTGCCCAGCGGGTCCCACGCCAGCTTGCGGAACACCAGTTCCGACATCCGGCGGCCATCCCCCAGGGTAATGACCTGACTGGTTCTTCCCATCAGTTGTTTCAGGAGTGGCAGTGTCCGGCCGCAGGGGCAGGATCCGGCAGCAAGAACGCCCAGATCCCCCAATCGGTAATTGAGCAGAACCATCCCGCGGTTAATCAGGTTGCTGACCACAATTTCGCCCATCTCGCCCGGTGGCAGGGCGTGTCCCTGCTCGTCGAGGATGCGTATCGGGTAGAGATCCACGTTCAGGTGATACCCATTCCGGTTCTCGCATTCAAAGCCGATACGTCCCGCTTCCACCGATTGGTAGCTCGACCAGATCGTGCATCCGAACTTGCGCTCGATCCAGGTGCGCGCCCCCGGCAGCATGCCGTCTCCGCCGTAGACCCAGACTCGCGGCAGCGCCGAAGTCAGCCGGCGATCGGCCAGATGACGGAAGAACAGGTCAGCGAAGGAACCGTAAGAAAAAACGACGTCGGGTCGGAAGGCGTTCAGCCTATCAATTACCTGGTCGTACGTCGCGTCGGCCCGAAAAAAATGGCGCTCGGCCAGAAGGCTTGAGGCTACCGTGCGGGCGTTCCAGTCAAGCCGTGTCGTTCGCGTCGCAGACACCGGCGGCATAAAGTACAGCTGGCACTGGCAGCCGAACTTCCCTGACATCCTGCTCCAAATCGGCCGGTCACGCTCGCAATAGGCAAGTTCCCGCAGCAGCGTTTCCGGATCTTGATAGCAGATCCTGCATACGCCGGAGGCAGTCCCCGCGCTTCGGAAAAACGCCAGGTGCGCCTTATCGTAGCAAGTTGAGAGAAACTGGTCTGCCTGGGTACTCACGGTCAGGCTGTCAATCAGCGGCAACCGGGCCAAGTCATCAAAGTCCCGGATGTCGTCTGGGCGCAGTCGGAGTTCATCGAAGGTACGGCGATAAAACGGCACGGTTGCATAGGCGTGAGCCACCATGGCCTGTATGCGTCGGCGCTGGGCCCGCACGATCCACTCCTCCGGCCATTCGGGCAGCGTGCGTTGCACCATGGCCAGCGTTCCGATGCGCAGGGTATTGTAAGCACGACGCCACCAATTCAATCTGAATCCTCCCCCGTCACAAGATGGGCCAGGAGCATGGCCGGAGTGTGCGCAAGATCGATGCCCTGGCACAGCCTTGCACTGGTAAAGCGCTTCCGCGCGCCCAAGGCACTTTGGATGTTACGTCGCGGAAAGCGGCGCTGAGGGCACCCACTCCATTTCGGCAGGATTCGGAGCAAAGCCAAAGCGCTCATAAATGGGACGGCCGTCCGCAGTGGCATGGAGCCAGACTTTGCCAAACCCTTGAGACTTTGCGTACTCAGTGATTGCGCCGAGTAGCTTGGATGCGATACCCCCGCGGCGACAGGCCGGCACTGTGTACATGTTGAGCAAGTAAGCCTCGCGCCCGGAAAGATTGCCCAGGTGCGGCGGCCGGCAGAAGATAGCCAGAGTGCCTGCGGCGACCACCGCCCCGTCTGCAACGGCAACCCATGACTTGGCTTGGCCATTGGTTACGGCTTGTGCAAAGAAGGCTTGCGTAGCCTCGCGCAGAGCGGGGGCAGCATCCGAGCTGGCGATTTCGCCAACCTCGGCAAAGAGTTGCATGCGCAACGCTACCAGTTGCTCAACGTCGTCGGCAGTGGCTTCGCGAATGATCATTTCTCTGACGTCCAATGCTCCGGTTCAGCGGCGGCGCGCCAGCACCGTCTGCTGGAACCGGTTGTTAGGCCTCATGGCGCTTGGCGATGCTCGCCACCACGATGGCGAACAGTAATGAACCTACTGTGCCAACAAACCAGGTGCCCAGGATTGTCAAGAGCAGAGTCATGCCAAGGAAGTATGTCCCTGGCACCCTGAAATAGAAATATGAGTATGCGAGTGTGAACGCCCCGAAAAGCAAGCCGGCAAGGCAAACGGTCGATTCACCAAATCGGAACGTCTGGCCAAAAGAGAGGCTGGGATTGCGCTTGAATTCGTATCTTAACCGGACAGCCAACACGATCGGGACTGGAACCATCGCAATCAGCCATGGGAAGGTACTGATCGCGCCAGGATGAATCGGATTCCCGATAACGAAGAACAACGCCAGCAGGACGGCGAGAAACAAAGCATGCACGAGTGTGTGCTTCAGCATCACGAATCTCCTTATGATCGAGTAAGTAGGCTTAACGCTCTTCCGATCAGCGGCGGCGCGCAGCTCCCGCCTCTGCATCGGCTTGCTAGGCCGTCTCCTTGCCATACCTGCGCATGATCTGGCGAATGGGCTCGTTGTCTGCGAACACCTGCCAGACGGCGACGTGCCCGCTAGCCACGACTGCCCGCCAAGCCCCCGGGGTGCTCCACCGATCAGCAGGGTCCAGGTTGCCATCAGGGGAGTAAGTGCCACGCGCCGTGCCGACGACGATGACGACCGGACCATCAGCAACGGCTTCCTGTACTTCGATCGTGTAGTCGGGAACCATGGAGAAATAGCCAAGCCAACCTGAACGCATCGTCTCCCGGCCGCGGTATTGTGCCCCGCCGGAGTCCACGAACAGGTGATCGTCAGTCATGAGTCGACACAGCATCTCGACGTCACGGCGGTTGATCGCGTTTATGAATGCCAAGACAACCTCCGTGCTCGTCATGCTGCCTCCCTCGTGGTTGATCGGCCTAACGCCAGGGCTCACAGCGGCGCGGCTTTCTCGCGTCCGCTGGAGCGCGTTAGACTGTGATGCATGCCCAGACAGGAATCAATGTTCAGTCAAGCTGCAGGAGACGCGCCGCATGAAAGACAGTTAGAATCTCGTCGTCCCCGCCCTCAGGCGATACACGATACGCTGACTGCATTGTACAACCCCCCGCAAAGAATCATCATCGAATTCAGGAACCACACGTCCGGAAAGGGGAAAAGTATCGAGGCGTTCTACTGCAGCCAGGATCCGTTCGACGAGGAGCGCAGCGTGGCGAACAAAGTCGCGAGCAACGTACACACGAATGGCCTCAACATCTTCAATGGCTTGCAGAGTCCAAACGAGGGTTCTCACGTGGTGAGGCGCCGCTTCGCTTCCTCATGCGAGATTATCTTCCCAGCCCCGGCGTCTTCCATGCCCCGTTCCACTTTGGCCAGGAAAAACAAGCGCTCCATCGCATCTTTGATGGTGGCGTCGGACGGAAGCTTTTCAGCGGCCTCCAAGACCTTGCCCTTTGTTGTAGTTATCGCCATTCTGCGTCTCTCCGGCGCTTCGAGCCTAAAGGCTCTTTGGATGCTCCAATTCTATGTCGGGCATCCAGGCCATTCAAGCAATCTCCGTCAGTCTAACGAATAAGATTTTTTCCGGAGTCTCTCGCCGGAATGCCGATTGGCAGAGTAGATCAAGAGACTCCAAAAAGACACTGTTGAACAAAGCCGCTTGCCGATTATGGGGATTCTATCACGGAATGGCCGGGGCAGGTCCAAACATGTCAGACTGGAGATGATGAGGGGATCGGTGCCGGATCTGGGCAAGTGCCTGAATGCCGTGAGGATAAGCTTCGGGCAAGCCCCCCAGGATCACACTTAGCCGTACCTGTTGTCGAAAAGATGCTTGAATTTGGTTGTCGTGGCCGTGTGAATCTGTATATTCATGGAACTTAGCTCGCTTCGCTCGCAAACTTTAGGGGACGAGGGGCAAAGGAACAAAGGGGAAAAACCAGTTTTTGGCCTTTTACCCCTTTGTCCCTTGGCCCCTGTAATCGACCACGCCTAGAAGGCGTGGCTTTGGCCTGCTCCGCACAGCGGAGCGAACCGCGGGGATTTAAACCACGAAGACCTCAAAGACCTCAAAGTATCTTCTTTGAGGTCTTCGTGGTCT
>JBEKYG010000171.1:0-8464 GCA_049511215.1 Acidobacteriota bacterium
AACGCGCAGGTCCTATTGACAATCATAGCGGTTCCTGCTGTAAAGGCGCGTTTGACTCCGGGCGCCGGAAGAAACCACGCAGAAGCCGGCAAGCCCCGGGTGCGGTTGCACGCGGATGGTTCTTGCGCAATCCGCGTTTATCTGCGTGAATCCGCGTCCAGAAAAATACGTCACCGTATTAATGAAATCCTGTACTAAGCGGGCGTTATGATTCAGACCATCCAAAATCCGCAATGCAAGATCCAAAATAAAGCGAGGTTCCATGAGTCGTTCGATGTCGTGGTGGTCGGTGGGGGTCATGCCGGGTGCGAAGCGGCTTGGGCTGCCGCCAAGATGGGGGCCAGGACGGCGCTGTTTACCTTCAACCTCGACCTGATTGCGCAGATGTCCTGCAACCCGGCGATCGGCGGGATCGCCAAAGGCCATCTGGTTCGCGAAATCGATGCCTTGGGCGGCCTCATGGGGGAGATTGCCGACAAGACGGGAATTCAGTTCCGTTTGCTCAACGCCAGCCGCGGCCCGGCAGTGCAGGCGCCACGTTGCCAATCAGATAAAGCTAAATATCGCAAAGAGATGCGAGCAAGGTTAGACTCGAACCCGAACATTATACTACGACAGTCGGAGGTGGTTGGGGTTGTGTTAACAGAAGGAGTCGTTGGCGGCGTCGAGCTGGCTGACGGCGACTGTATTGGCGCATCGGCGGTTGTGATCACGGTAGGGACCTTTCTCAACGGTCTGATTCACATTGGGGACCAACGCGTGGCTGCCGGCCGGATGGGGGAGCTGCCTTCGATAGGGCTGGCCCAATGCTTGCGACAGATGGGGTTTCGGATTGGGAGGTTGAAGACCGGCACGCCGCCGCGGTTGGACGGGCGCACCATCGATTACCGGAAGTTTCAGGAACAGAAGGGGGACATCGAGCCGACCTTCTTTTCGTTCCGGACCCAAGGGGTATCGCTGCCGCAGGTGTCCTGCCATGTCGGCTATACCAACGAGAGTGTGCATCGGCTGTTGCGAGACAACCTGAAGAAGTCCGCTCTCTATGGCGGCGCCATTGTCGGCATCGGACCACGCTATTGTCCGAGCATCGAAGACAAGGTGGTCAAGTTTGCGGATAAGGAGCGTCATCAGATCTTTCTCGAGCCGGAGGGGCTGGATACGGAAGAGGTCTATCTGAATGGCATGTCGACAAGCATGCCGGCCGAAATTCAGCAGGCGATGGTACGCGCGGTTTCGGGACTGGAGCATGCCCGGATCCTCCGTCCTGCCTATGCGATCGAGTACGACTTCATCGACCCGACTGAACTCGAGCCGACGCTTGAAACCAGGCGTGCCGCTCGTCTTTTCCATGCCGGCCAGATCAACGGCACCACGGGGTATGAAGAGGCGGCGGCCCAGGGGGTGGTTGCCGGGATCAATGCCGCTTTGCGCGCTCAAGGCAAGGAGGGAATCGTCTTTCCACGCACGGAAAGCTACCTCGGGATTCTCATCGATGATCTGGTGACGCGCGGCACGGATGAGCCCTATCGCATGTTCACGTCGCGTTCGGAACTGCGGCTGCTGCTGCGCATCGACAACGCCGACCGCCGGCTGATGCCGCTCGGGCACAGCCTTGGGCTAGTTTCCGACGTCGGCCACGCCGCCTGCCGGAAAAAATATGAGGAAGCCGCTCAAATGCGTCACTTTCTGCAAGAACAGCGGTGGGATCCCGCGCAGCTGCCGTTGACTGAAGTAGAGTCATCGTCAGGCAAGGGCCTGACCCTGGAGCAGTTGCTGCGCCGGCCCGAGATCGCCCTTGGAGATTTCGAACCACTCATGCGGGCTCACGGAGTCTGGCTCTCCGCGGAGGCGCGCAGGTCGGTGGAGATCGAGGTCCGCTATCAGGGCTATATCGAACAGCAGCAAAAGGAGGCGGAGAAGATTCGACGGCTGAGCCTGCGACGCATCCCAGCCGATCTCGATTATGCGGCCATAAGCGGGTTGAGCCGGGAGGTCAGGGAGAAGCTCAGCCGCGTGCGGCCCAAAGACCTGGCGACGGCGGCGAGAATCCCAGGGATCACCCCCGCGGCAGTCTCCATTCTCAATGTCCAGCTGGAGTTGCAACAGGCCAGGCGCAGAACCGCGAGGTAGCGTGATGCCGGCACGGCGAGGGAACACCATGGATGCGGCCAGGGCTCTGGGCCGGCTGATGGCGCGGTATGGCGTCGAGGAGGAATCGGAAGCGGCCCTCAGGCTCCAACGCTATCTGGCTCTACTGGAGAAATGGAACGCCCATGTCAACCTCACGGCGTCGACGGCCTGGTCCGCACTCGGATGGTTGTTCGAAGAAGCGTTGTGGGCCGCCCGCCGCTACCCGCAAACAGGGGTCGCACACCTGGACATCGGCAGTGGAGCGGGCTTTCCCGCCGTACCCCTCAGAATCCTGCGCCCCGCCATGCGGCTGCGGCTGGTCGAAAGCCGCGCCAGGCGTGGAGCCTTTCTCGAGACCGTGGCTGCGCAACTAGGTTTGGAGGGAACCGAGGTAGTCTGTTGCAGAGTCGAGCAATATCTGCGGTCTGAGCCGGTCCCTGAATTCGACATCGTCTCCTGGAAAGCGGTGAAGCTGGGGACGACTGCCATGGATCTGCTGCTGGCAGCCAGCAAACCGGACACGCAAATCTGGCTCTTTCATGGAGCGGAGCTCCCGATCGAGCACTCCGCAAGGGCTCATAGCCGGCTGCGATTGCTGCGGCGCGAGCATTTTCCCGGCCGCCCGGAGCGGCAGTTGTCGGTGTTTGCCGTTTCACGTGAAACTTGTTTCACGTGAAACAAGAGCCCGCCACCAGTATCACGGACCAGCATAGCAGCAAAATCCACCTCCAAGACTCAAAGGCTCCAAGAAATCAATGATTTAAATTCTTCGAGTCTTGGAGACTTTGAGTCTTGGAGGTGGATTTTGGTTGCGGTTATGCTGGTCCATGTTATTCGTGGCTGTTTTTATTTTGGAACGGCCGGATCTCTTGTGATATTCTCGCAACTATTGTGCGCATATCCGGCAGAACCATTGCGATTACCAACCAGAAGGGGGGAGTCGGCAAGACGACCACGGCCATTAACCTCGCCGCCGCGCTGGCCATGGCGGAGATGCGCGTGCTGGTGGTCGACACCGATGCTCAGGCTAATTGCACCAGCGGCCTGGGCGTGACCCGAGGATCCATCCGTAAGAGTATCTATCACTCACTCATCCTGGACGAGCCGCTGGCCCGGATCATTCTCGACACGGAGCTCGACAATCTGAAGCTGGTGCCGGCGGATCGCAACTTGACCGGTGCCGCGATCGAAATGGTCGACCTCCCGGAGCGCGAGTTCATCCTGAAGCGGCTGCTCGAACCGGTGGCCTCAGATTTCGATTTCATCCTGATCGACAGTCCGCCCTCACTGAATCTGCTGACTCTCAACGGCCTCGTGGCGGCGCACTCGGTGCTGATTCCCATCCAGTGCGAATATTTTGCCCTCGAAGGGATTTCGGAGCTTCTCGACACGATCCGCCGAGTGCGGCACAGCTGCAATCCCGGCCTGACGATTCAAGGAATTCTACTGACCATGTTTGACGAGAGAACCAACCTGAGCGCGCAGGTTCGGGAAAACCTCCGAGGCTTTTTCCCCAAGGAGATCTTCACCACCGTGATCCCGCGCAACGTACGTCTAGCCGAGGCTCCTAGTTTCGGTAAACCTATTGTTATCTATGATATACGGTCAAAGGGAGCAGAAAGCTACATCAACCTGGCCAAGGAAATGCTGAACCATGAAAAAAAAGGCGCTCGGTAGAGGGCTGGAAGCGTTGATTCCGGAAGCCGGCCATCCGGCACCGGCTCCCAGCGAAATCGACATCGACCAAATCACCACCAATCCGGATCAGCCGCGCCTGAAATTCGACGAAAAGAGTCTCAATGAGCTTGCCGACTCGATTCGCGCTCACGGCGTGCTCCAGCCCGTGCTCGTTCGCCCCCAAGGCAATGCATTTCAGCTGGTGGCAGGCGAAAGAAGACTGATGGCGGCACAGCGAGCCGGGCTCTTCAAGGTTCCGGCCTTTATCCGGGACGTGCCGGACGACCGTCTCCTGGAGCTGGCCCTGATCGAGAACATCCAGCGCGAACAACTCAACCCGATCGAGGAAGCCCAAGCTTTCCAAAACCTGATCGAAACGCTCAAGACCACGCAGGAGGAACTGGCGGGGCAGCTTGGAAAGGAACGCAGTACGATAGCCAATGCACTTCGCCTGCTGAAACTGCCGCCCGCCGTTAAACTGCTCGTTGCCGAGGAGAAACTCTCGCCCGGGCACGCGCGCGCTCTGCTGGCCGCGAACGTCGCCCCCGCCGAAATGACTCGGGCCGCCAACGTCATGGTTGCCAAGGGGTGGTCCGTACGTGATGCCGAACGCTGGGCCAAAAAGAGCCAAACCGCCTCAGCCCGAGCCCCCAGCCCGCCAGATCCCAACATCACGGCCGCGGCCGATCGCTTGCGCCTTCTCCTCGGGACCAAGGTCGAGATCGTAGGGGGGCGCCACGCTCGCGGGGAAGGGCAGATCCGCATCCACTTTTTCAGCCAGGAAGATCTTATCCGGATCTATAGTATCATCAGTGACAGACACCGTCAGGATGGGGGTGTACGATGAAGTTTAAAAAGGAAAGTGCGGATGAAATCCTCAGCCTTCTGGGGGAAGGGGTCGAGTTTCAAGGGGAATTATCCTTTACCCATGGAATCCGGGTGGACGGCGTCGTGCGGGGGAAAGTCCGCTCGGAGTCCTGCCTCATCATCGGGCCCAAGGGCAGGGTCGAGGCCGAAATTGCCATCCGTCGAGTGTCGATCGACGGGGAGTTTCACGGCACCATACGTGCTTCCGACCGCGTCGAAATCCATAAAGAGGGAAAGGTTTATGGTGATATCTATACGCCTTGCCTGATCATTGAAGCTGGTGCCCTCTTCGAAGGCAAATGCAACATGAACGATCAGCAGATTGCCCAGGTCCAGGCAGCGACCGCTGCTGAGGCTGGAGGAGAGAAACGTGGCTGAGCACAAACGCCTGACCGAGATGGTGTCAGGCTCAGGCTGAGCCGGGAAGCTGAGCCCAAGCAGCCTGATCCAGGTCCTGGATCGAATCCCGAAATCGATGGATCCTAATGTGCTCGTCGGCTTTGAGACGGCAGATGATGCCGGTGTCTTCCGCATCGATGACCAGAAGGCGCTGGTCCAGACCCTGGACTTCTTCACTCCCGTCGTCGACGATCCCCGCCTGTATGGCGCCATTGCCGCGGCCAATTCCCTCAGCGACGTCTATGCGATGGGGGGGACCCCGCTGACCGCCCTTGCGATTGCCTGCTTCCCAGACAGGCAGGAAGAGTTGGAGACTCTGGCCCAGATTATGCTCGGTGGCGCCGAGAAACTGCGCGAAGCCGGCGTCGCACTGCTCGGGGGCCATACCGTGTGCGACGCGGAGATCAAGTTCGGCTACTCCATCACCGGCATGATCCACCCGGGGCGCATCCTGACCAACGCCTCGGCTAAGCCCGGCGATGCGTTGATCCTCACCAAACCGCTCGGCATCGGCATCATTACCACCGCCATCAAACGCGCCCTGGCCGGACCCGAAGCCATCCTCAGCGCAACCCTGGTCATGACCACTCTGAATCGGGTTGCCTCGGAGGTGATGCTCTCCTGTCGCTGCCATGCGGCCACCGATATCACCGGTTATGGGCTCCTCGGCCACGGCTGCGAAATGGCTGAGGCCAGTCAAGTCACTCTTCGGCTGCGCGCGGCCTCCGTTCCATTCCTCCCGGCGGCTTACCCGCTCGCAGAAGCCCGCGTGCTTCCGGGTCTGATCGCCAAGACTTGGAAACTGCTTGCACCCAAGATTGCCATCGACTCTTCAATCCCGGAGCCCCTGCGCAGCATCATGCTGGATCCTCAAACTTCGGGGGGCCTGCTCATCGCGGTGCACCCGGATGATCGCGAGCCCCTGCTGAACAACTTGATACGGCATGGTGTGGAAGCAACCTGGGTCGGAGACGTCGAAGCGAAGCAGGATGTTAGGATAATTGTGGTCTAGGGTGAGACGGCTAGTCCTCGATGTCTACTGATATTTTCAATGATTTCAAGAACTTAGCGTCCTCGTTGGTGATGCGCAGACGAACCGGCTCCTCCATTTTCGGCGCTTCGGAAATGATCTCGTTCTCGCCCTTCCCTTTGCGGTTGAAACCAATGGTCGCGTCGATAATCAGAAAGGCCTCATAACCCGCCTCGTGAATCCTCCGGATAGACTCATTGATTCTTGCAGACTCTCCAAGAGTCTCGTTGATGGCATCCTCAAGATTCTTCATGAGGCGTTTGATTTCAGCGTCCGGCATCCGCACTCCTGGTACCTGGCGACGAAATTTGATCATTCCCAACGAACAATGCCATTATGACCACGCAAGGTAAATCCATCTTAGAAAAGCGCGCCTTGGCTGTCAAGATTGAACTGGGCCCACAGTGTTTGGATTTTGGATTGGGGACCCGCTGATACGGCAGCCGCTCGCGGCGCCCTCGGGGTCCAAATCCAAAATCCGTAACTCAAAACCCAAAATTGAAGTGAAGATCGAATCGACATGCCTTATCAAAGGAATTGAGAATGGAGCCAAGAGATATCTATCACCCTGATCCGCGGTGGGGTGAGATGAGGGAAAAAGCGGGCGAATATCCTTTCACCCGCGGCGTCTACCCTAACATGTATCGCGGGCGCCACTGGACCATGCGTCAATACGCCGGTTTCGGTTCGGCACAGGAATCGAACGAGCGCTACCGCTACCTGCTCGATCACGGCCAGACTGGCCTCAGCATAGCCTTTGATCTGCCGACGCAGATCGGGCTCGATCCGGACCACCCGCTGGCCACGGGCGAGGTGGGAAAGGTCGGAGTTTCGATCGCTTCGCTTCGCGATATGGAGACGCTTCTGCTCGACATCCCTCTCGATCGGGTGTCGATCTCCATGACGATCAACAGCACGGCAGCCATTCTCCTGGCCATGGTGCTTTGCCTCGCGCGCCGCCAGGGGGTCCCCTGGACCGCATTGCGGGGAACCATCCAAAACGACATTTTGAAGGAGTATATTGCCCGCGGCACCTATATCTACCCACCTGCCCCGTCGCTGCGACTCACCACCGACGTCTTCAGCTTCTGCTGCCGCGAAGTGCCGAACTGGAACGCGATCTCCATCAGCGGATATCATATCCGCGAAGCCGGCTCCAACGCCGTACAGGAAGTCGCATTCACATTCGCCAACGGAATTGCTTACGTTCAGAGCGCCCTGGATGCAGGTCTGATGGTTGACGACTTTGCAGGCCAGCTCTCTTTCTTTTTCAATGCCCATAACAACTTCCTCGAGGAGATCGCGAAGTACCGCGCGGCGCGCCGGCTCTGGGCCTGGATCATGCGCGAGCGTTTCGGTGCGCGGAATCCGCGCTCCTGCGCCCTTCGGTTTCACACCCAGACCGCGGGCTGCACTTTGACGGCGCAGCAACCCGAGAACAATCTGGTGCGGGTCACGATTCAAGCGCTGGCTGCTGTGTTGGGAGGGACCCAGTCCCTGCACACCAACTCGATGGACGAGGCCCTGGCCCTGCCCAGCGCCACGGCAGCGCGCACCGCGCTGCGCACCCAGCAGATCCTCGCCTACGAGAGCGGCGTCGCCAACTGTGTCGATCCGGCCGGCGGATCGTATGCCATCGAAAAGATGACGAATGATATCGAAGCCGAGGCAGAGAATTACATCCTCAAGATCGACGCCATGGGCGGGGTGCTGATGGCGATCGAGCGCGGCTACGTGCAGCGGGAGATTCAGGAATCGTCCTATCGCTATCAAAAGCAAATCGAATCATGCGAAACCACGATTGTCGGAGTCAATCGCTTCACCACACCTGCAGCCACCCCGATCGAGCTTCTCGTGGTGGACGAACGGGTGGGGGCGGAACAGTGTGACAGGCTGAGGGAGTTGCGGGCTGCGCGTGACCCGGCCGCGGCCAAACAGGCGCTCGACAGGCTGCGGCTGGCTGCCCGAGGACGGGAAAACCTCATGCCCGCAATCCTGCAAGCCGTCGAGGCGTTGGCCACGGTGGGGGAGATCTCCGACTGTCTGCGCACCGTTTTCGGCCTTTATCAGGAATCGGTGAATCCGTAACTGCCACCTGAGTGTCTGTCACGAAATAAGTGGCGCACTTTGGCGCGAGCGTCTTGCATATACCCCAGCGGCGGCCCAGACCTCATTCGTGTTCTTCGTGGGTGTTTTTTGTTAGCAGTATCTAAGCAAGGGCTTCGCCCTTGATATCCCACCAAAAAGCGGCGGGATACGGAATCCAGAAGCCAGGAGCCAGAAGGGATCGGCGAAGTGCTTGTGCTCGCCTGCCGCTTTGAGCTCGGCATGGAGCTTCTGGCTTCTTGCTTCCGGCTCCTG
>JBEKYG010000172.1:0-9429 GCA_049511215.1 Acidobacteriota bacterium
CAGTACAACCTCAACGAGAACAACATTCTGGAGAACGGATTCCTCAATGAGTTCAAGAACGCAATGACCAACCTGCAGGCCAACATAACCTCCGGACGTGGGACTAACTTCAAGTATTACGGTCCGGGAACCGGCACCAATCCGTTGCCCATTTACCTCGCATACTTCAGCGGACTGCCGGCTTCCCAGGCCAGCGATCCGACGAAGTACACCTCGAGCAACTTCAGCAGCAGCAATTTCTATAACCCGCTGGCCGCATACAATCCGGCTCCTTACACGCCCGCCGGAACAAGCTCCTCAACGGGTCTTCAGGGGAGCGCGACGTTACGCGCCAACGCGCTTGCCGCAGGCTTGCCGCCAAACTTCTTCGTGGTCAATCCGGACCACATTGGCGGGTCTTGGATCATGAGCAACGGTGGTTCGAACCGCTACGATTCGCTGCAGGTCGAGCTGCGTCGGCGGTTGGCGCACGGCTTGTTGCTGAATGCCAACTATGTCTTTGCGAAAGGCTACGCCGGTTCGCGCTATTCATTCCGTACCGGATGGGTGAACCTTCTCAACACCTCCAATGGCGGCACCGTGCAGCATTCTTTCAAGGTGAATTGGGTCTATGAACTGCCCTTTGGGGCCGGGAAGGCTTTGTTCTCCGGTTCCCATGGTGTTGTCGACCGAGTTATCGGTGGTTGGGAATGGGACGGCACCGCGCGCATTCAGACCGGGGCTATTCTCAGCCTCGGCAATGTCAACCTGGTCGGGATGACGCAGAAGGACCTGCAGGATGCCTACGGGCTGTACTTTGATGATGTGAACAAGCACATTTATGCTTTCCCGCAGGATATTCGCGACAACACCTACAGGGCCTTCAATACGAGCGCGACGTCCTTGACCGGGTACAGTTCGTCCGGCGCGCCCAGCGGGCGTTACATCGCCCCGGCCAACAGCAACGGCTGCATTCAGGTGGTGACGGGCGACTGCGCTCCTCAGGCGGTCCTTATCCACGGCCCGCGCTTTACGCGCTTCGATATGAGCCTCGTCAAAAGGGTCCGGTTGACTGAGAGCGCCAACATCGAGGTGCGCGCCGAGTTCCTGAACGCTTTCAACAACATCAACTTCCTGGCCAACACCAATCTGAGCGGTTCCTCCCTGAGCGCCACGAATTTCAGCGAGGTGACGTCGGGGAGGATAGGAATTCGCCTTTCTTCTTGAGGGGACAGGGTATCACCGGTTGGGGTAGAGGTCCCTCGGAATTATCCCAACCGGCAAGTGAGATCGAGGGTTCTCCCAACGATCGGAGACCCAGCAAACCAAAAAGGGAGAGGAGCAGCGTCGCCGGAGCCTGGCGGTGCTGCTCCTCCCGCCGCGTCAGCCGGCTGCAGGTGGCGCTGTCCACCTCAACGGTACGGAAAGCCTACGATCACGTTCTTCAAAACAAACGCCCCCCTTTGAAGCCGATGGCCGGGCTGCAAGAATTGCGGGGATTCCTCGCGAGGACGCATCCCTTTTTCCACCTTTTTCCGGGGGTTGCTCATCCCGCGCTTACCCCCGGCTGCTGGCTCCGCGCCGGTTGCTCGTACAATAACAAAATGGGTGTAGGTTTCAGGTCATGCCCTGCACCTTATGCGCATCTCAGGTTTACTGTGCCGCACCTTCGGTGCTCACTCATAAGGCCCACCTTATCCCGGCCTGACGACCGGGCCTATTCATTGCCGGCCCTTCGGGCCTTATCAGAGATTGAATCAGGCGGCCTATCGCCGTGCCGTCTCCTCGGAGCTCAGGCTGAGCCGAATTTTTCGCGGCATACGCTGATGGCCACAAACCCAGGCGCGAAGCGCCGGCAGTGAATAGCCCCGCGCGTCAGCGCGGGGTTAGGGAGACGTTAGCAACGAGGCCCAAAGGGCCGGCACATTTTTTGCGCTTATGTCTGTGCCCACAGAAATGCGTGTAAGGGGCAGGTCATGCCTCCGCACTCCAAAGGCTTCGCCCCGTTTTCGACGCAGTTGCTCATGCGCTTGAGGCGCACCCTACAATGCATGAAAAGGTGCTCCCGCAGGCTGGCGAATATCAGCATCGGGATCGTAATCGCAACCGCCATCGCAATCGGGATTGCTTGCCTGCAATAGACGATAGCGATTGCGACTGGGATTGCGATCCCGATACCGATCCCGACGTTATTGGTTTTTCCCTTCTCATTTCGTAACAGGTGAGTGTTCACATACTAATGAGCTGATGAGTAAAAGCATTAGGTCCGGGCCCTGTTTCCCGTTCTGGAGTGGCCCGCGTTCGGCCGCCTCACGCCGGTGATGAGCCTTCCATAAAAACCGCGATGACCGAATACAGCGCTATCTCGCGGGTGAACATCCGCACGATCTCCAGCGCAGCAAGGCAAACCGGCATGTATACGCGGGATTATTTGAAACCAATTGGATGTTGGTGTCACATACAAATGCCGGGAAGGATGGAAACGAAGCCGTATCCAACGGCGCGTGCGGAGGGCAGACCGTATTTGGTTGCCATGGGGCGACTTCTTTCGGGCCGATCTCGTCTAAGACAGGGGACAGGATGTTAGCCCCTTCGAAATGCCGGGTTGGATGATCCAACCGGCCTTCAGTCAGACCGTGAGCGATCTGTTTCAGGTGGACATGAATCAGGACTGCGCGACCTTCCACAAGGTGAAACGATTCCCACTGAGTGAACCGGTCGAGGCGTTTCGACGTATGCGCATATGGTGTTCTTTCCGTCAGAACCGCTTTAGGAGGATTTGATGGCCACGATTTGGCAGGACATCCGCTACGGATTCCGCATGCTGGCCCGCAAGCCGGGATTTACTTCACTTGCCATGCTGACGCTATCGTTGGGAATCGGCGCGAACACCGCCATCTTCAGCATTATCGATGCGGTGCTTCTGCGTCCACTGCCGTATCGGAAGCCGGCTCAACTCGTGCAGCTCTGGCAAACGGAGAGCGCGCCTGGCAGCTTTCCGCTGACCGGCCAGGATTACCTTGACTGGCGCGCGCAGAACCACACCTTCGAAGATATGGCGGTGTACAGCTTCCAGGAAAGCTTCAACGCGAGCGGTTCCGGAGAACCGGAGCGCGTGACGGGGGTCGAAACTCAGGCAAATTTCTTCTCAGTCCTCGGGGTTCAGCCGGTGTTGGGCCGACCTTTTCTCCAAGGCGATTACCAGGCTTGGCAAAACCACGAGGCTCTCTTGAGCTACGGTTTCTGGAAACGCCATTTTGCCGGCCAATCGGCAGTCCTGGGCAGTTCAATTGAACTCAACGGCGAGCCCTACAAAGTCGTCGGCGTGATGCCGTCCTGGTACCGGATTCCGGCCGGAGCCGACCTGTGGGTTCCGATCGATATGACGCCCAAGGCATTGGGGGAGCGCGGATCGCACCACCTGCGTGCGCTCGGGCGCGTGAAGGACGGGCTGACCATTGACCAGGCGCGAGCGGACCTGCTTACAATCAGCACAAACCTGGAAAAGCAGTACCCTGATTCTAATGGCAAGGTGCACTCGGTCGTGGTTTCGCTCGGCAAGCAAATAATCGGTGATTCCAGGACACAGCTCTGGGTAATATTTGGCGCCGTGGCACTTGTGTTGCTGATTGCATCTGCTAACGTTGCGAACCTGTTGCTCGCGCGGGCGACGGACCGGCGGCGCGAAGTCGCAATGCGCGCCGCGCTGGGCGCCGAACGCTTGCGGCTGGTGCGGCAACTTCTGACGGAGAGCGTGTTGCTTGCCTTGCTGGGAACCTTGCCGGGAGTTGCGCTCGCCTACGTGGGTGTTTCGCTGCTCGCCAATGTGCAGCAATTGCCGTTCCCGCAGCCGAATCCGATTGCGGTCAATCCGATGGTGCTGGCATTCACACTTGTGATCAGCATTGCCATCGGGATTCTGTTCGGGCTTGCGCCGGCCATTGAAACCTCTCAAATCAACCTGATTGATGAACTGAAGTCGGGCGGCAAGCTGGCGCACACGGCTTCGCGCCGGAGCCGCCTGGTGCGCAACGCGCTCGTGGCCGCGGAAATAGCACTCTCGCTGGCGCTGCTGGCGGGCGCGGCCATACTGCTACGGACGTTTGAAAACCTGCGCGCTGTCAATTTGGGTGTAAACGCCGAACAAGTACTCACGGGGGCGCTCCTATTGCCGGCGAAGGAATACCCCACACCCGAGAAAACTCGGGGATTTTGTGAGCGGCTCGTGGAATTGCTTGCGGCTGCGCCCGGCGTCCGAGCCGCGGCACTAACAACTGAATTGCCGCTCCTGGGTGGCAACAACGGTTACGTCACGATAGATGGCCAGGATGACAAAGCGTCCGAGGGCCAGCTTGTGGAATGGACTTCCGTGACGCCGGACTACTTTCACGCCATGGGCATCCCGCTGATGCGCGGCCGGGGGTTCACCCGCGCTGACATGGATGATGTTGCCGCCGGCATCCGCAAACTCCTGGCGGCCCAGCCGAATTCGCAGGGGCAGAATTTGTCCCTGAATCTTCAGGCGGTTGCTGTGATCAATCAGGCGATGGCCCGGAGATTCTGGCCGAACCAGGATGCGACCGGGAAGATCTTCCGCACCAACGGCATCCCTGTAAAGGTGATTGGGGTGGCGGGCGACACCAAGGTTTTCGGGCTGAGACAGCCGCCCCTACCGCAAGCTTATCTCCCGCTGACATGGCGTATGGACCGCGGGGGCGGACCGTTCAACATAGTCATCCAAACCGCCGGCCGTCCGCAGAACATGGCCGCAGCCATTCGCCGCGCGGTACAGTCGCTCGACAGAAATCTCGCCGTTTACCACTTGCAAACCATGACTGAAATCGCCGCGGACCCAATGACCAACGACAGCGAGCAGACGTTTTTGCTGGCAACCTTCGCGGGGCTGGCGGTGATCCTGGCTGCCGTCGGGACCTATGGCGTCATGTCGTATCTCGTGACCCAGCGCACCAGCGAGATTGGAATCCGGATGGCCCTCGGCGCCGGGCGAGGCGCCGTACTCTGGATGGTCCTCCGGGAAGGGCTGATGCTGGCCATTCTCGGCATCGGAATCGGCCTGGCAGGCGCGTTCGCCACATCGCAACTGCTTCAGAGCTCTCTGTTCGGAGTCAAGCCGAACGACCCATGGACGCTTGCCGCAGCGAGCATGGTCATGGCTGTCGTCGCGATGGTAGCTTGCCTGATCCCCGCGACGCGAGCGATGCGTGTCGAACCGATCACCGCGCTGCGCCACGAATAATTATCCGACGCTCCACCGGGAGCGATCTTTACCATTTACCACAGACACTCGAAGACTCAAAAACTCAAAGGAGGTTTCAAGGTATGGGATTTCTTAGAGCCCTAGAGTCTTCGAGTCTTTGTGTTGGTCTGATGTATCCCCGTAATGTTCCCGGCGCCAATTGGTTCACATCTTCTATGCCGCCATGGGTCATCCGCGGGTGCATTTTGCTCGCAGTGTTGGAATCGCTGCCCTTAGCCGTTGACTCCGGCGCTGATATCTGCTAATTAACTATCCGGTTAGTTAAATGAGGCCGTAAACGATGCGCACGCATCCGCGACGAGAAACCCGTCATCGGAACAGCGCCGAAACCCGAGCCACGATTCTGGAAGCCGCGGAGAGGATTTTCGCGGAAGCGGGATTGGAAGGGGCGCGCATCGACGCCATGGCGGCCGCGGCGGGCGTCAACAAGGCGATGCTCTACTACTACTTCAAGAGCAAGGACGGGCTCTACCGCGCGGTGCTCGAAGCGAATGTCGAGGAGTTCCATCGCCTGGCGGAAGAGGTGCTTTCGAGCGAGGGATCGGCAGGTTCCATCGTGCTTCACTATGTCAACAATCATTTCAACTTCATAGGCGCCCGCCCTTACTATTCGCGTCTGTTCCAGCGTTTGATGATGGCCGGCGACCGGGGCGTGGAGCGTATCATTAAAACGTACTTTGTTCCGCTTTCCAAAAAGTTGATAGCCTTGATCGAACGCGGAGTGCGGTCAGGCGAGTTCCACTCCCTGGATGCGCGCCACACGGCGATATCCCTGATCGCGCTCACGGTATTTTATTTCAATGCCGCGCCGATGGCCCGAAAAATTGGTAATATTGACGTCTTCGATCCGGCGGAGCAGGCACAGAGGAAAGAAGAAGTCCTGAAGTTCATCCGTTTCGCGTTGTTCAGGAACCCGGAGGCCGTGGAACCATGATCCGTAGACTGTTGCTTCTGGCGCTGGCCCTGGTCCTGGTGGCTGCAGGCATCGTTCTTTACCGGATGCTCAACCGTCCTCAGCCTTTGATGCTGACCGGGATTGTGACCACTCATGAGGTCAACGTGAGCCCGCTGATCCAAGGCCGAATCAGCCGTTTGTTGGTGAAAGAGGGGGATGCCGTCAAGGCAGATCAGCTGGTGGCCATCATCGATCCGCAGGAGCTGCAGGCCGACCGCTCCTTTTATGCCCAAACCGAGCAGGGTGCGGCCGCTCAAGTTGAAGAGCAGGAGGCGGCGTTGAATTATCAGGAGGTGCTGACGCGCGACCAGATCAAACAGGCCGAGGCGGCAATTGCGGCTGCCGAGGCCCAGGCTAAGGAAGTAGTGGCGGATCTTGAACTCAACCGGGTGAATTATGAACGCGCCGAGAGCCTGTACAAGAAACAGGTCTATTCGGCGCAGGCCCTGGATCAGGCACGTACCGCCTATGAAGCGTCCCAGGCTCATGCGGAATCGCTGCGCAAGTTGGTTGATACGCAGAAAGCGGCCCTGGCGTTGGCGCAGTCCAGCGAGAATCAGATTACCGTCCGGCTCAAGGAACTCCAGGGGGGACGGCGGCAACTGCTGGCGGCCACCGCTCAAAAATCAAAAGCCGACGTGCGCCTGGGATATGCCGAAGTCCGGGCTCCCATCAACGGTATCGTGGCCGTGTTGGCGGCGCGCCAGGGCGAGGTGTTCGGTGTCAGCCAGCCGATCTTGACCTTAATTGATCCGGAGGACCTGTGGGTGCGCGCCGACGTCGAGGAGACCTATATCGACCGGATCCACCTGGGCGATGCACTCACCGTTCGGTTGCCTTCCGGCGCCGAACAGAAGGGGACCGTTTTCTATCGCGCCGTGGACGGCGATTATGCGACCCAGCGCGATGTCAGCCGCAGCAAGCGGGATATCAAGACGTTTGAGATTCGCTTGCGGCTGGACAACAGCGGCCGGCATCTGTGGCCCGGCTTGACGGCCTACGTCATGCTGCCGCGGCAGGATGTCCAGGGCGCTCCTCCCGCTTCGCGTTAACCCGCTTTTCTCACCAGGTTTCGTAGCGAGGCGGCGCAGACGGGCATGGATACAAGGCGCGCGACCGAGGGCCCCGCAGGCGTACTTGATAGTACGTCGAGGAGCCCGACGGAGCGCAACGCGGTAGACATGCCCGGATCCGACGCCGCAGTAGAAACCTGGTGAGAAATGCGGGTTAAGGCCTGCGGCGATGAAACTCACAGAAGCCGTGGTATTGGCCCAGATTGAGTTCAGGATGTCCGTTTTGATTGTAGGGGATCGCATACTACGGTGAGGCCGGGGTTGGGAATAAATCGGCACCGCAACCGTGAAGGCGCGGGCAAGACCTGCTTGCCTGCGCGCGCGGCCCCGACAATCCGGTCAATCCGGGGGTCATGAGGATGTGCGCATATACTAATCAGCTCATAAATAGGGGGACATTTGATCAAAAAATGAGCATCTGGACGGAGGTCGTGTTCGTTCCGGGTGGCGATCATCGGTATCGGGGTCGCAGTCGCAATCGCGGTCGCTATCGGCTTTTGCAGACCCACACAACCGATTGCGACTGCGACTGCGACCCCGATACCGATACCGACGGATATAGTGTTCTCCTCTCTTTTTGATACCGCCAAATGTCAACCTACTGATGAACTGATTGGCAAATAGGAAGGCTCGCCGTGCCCGCGATTGAGGTGATTGAGATCCGGAAGTGCTTCGGGACGTTCTGCGCCGTGGACTCGCTCAGCTTTACCGTGGATGAAGGTGAGGTTTTTGGCCTCCTCGGTCCCAACGGTGCGGGGAAGTCCACGCTCATCCGCATTCTGACGACGCTGCTTCCCCCGACGTCGGGCATCGCGCTGGTCAACGGATTCGATGTGGTCGCCGCGGCCAACAAAGTGCGGCGCACAATCGGCGTGATTCCTCAGGCGATGACATCGGATCTGGACTTGACCGCCCGAGAAAACATGGAGATTTTTGCCAAGCTCTATGCCGTTCCGAGGGAAAAACGGAAACGCGTGTCCAGGGAGCTATTGGATGCGGTCGACCTCAGCCAGTGGGCGGATAAACCGGTAAAAAACTTTTCCGGCGGTATGCGCCGCCGGCTGGAGATCGCCCGAGGCCTGGTGCACGAACCCAAGATCTTCTTCCTCGATGAGCCCACGACCGGGCTGGATCCGGTCTCGCGGGTCTCCGTTTGGGAGATGTTGATGAAGTTAAAGCAGGAGCGCGATCTCACGATCCTCCTGACCACGCACTATATGGACGAGGCCGACAAACTGTGCCACCGCATTGCCATCGTCGACCATGGCAAGCTTGTCGCCCTGGACTCGCCGCTCAAGCTCAAGGCCTCCATTCCGGGAAACAACATTCTGGAGGTCAGTTTTTCGTCGATTCCGGATGGATGGATGGAGACACTCAAACAGCTCCCCGATGTGCAGGACGTCAAGGCGGATGACCACGTGTTTCGCATCAGCTCCAATAATGGGCCGAAAACCACTTCGGAATTGATCGAAGCGGCACGGCATGCACAGGTGGATATCATGTCGCTGTCGGTCCAGAGCACCACCCTCGACGATGTGTTCGTGCATTACACGGGCCGGCAACTCCGCGATGCCCTGCAGGATGCGCTGAAGCTGGATACCCGCTGGGTCTATCAGCGGCAGGCGGGGAAATAATGCAACGCACGTTGGCTCTCATTGAACGGGATATCCGGAAGTTCAGGCGCAGCCCCACGCTCATCCTGACAACCATGTTTTTCCCGCTGGTCCAGCTGGTGGTTCTCGGCTATGCGTTCGGCGGCAAGCTGACAAACCTCCACGTGGCCATTGTCGACCAGGACCATCAGATAGAAACGGTCAAGCTGCGCGAGCTGTGCGGCGCCATCGCAGCCAATGCGCGCACCTTTGATACGGTCATGTACGCGAGTGAAAAAGAAGCGATGTCGGATTTGCGCGACGGACGCGTCAGCGCGGTGCTCGAGATCCCGCCAAACTTTTCGCGTCATGTCCTGGCGAAGGAGGCGCCGCGCGTGGCCCTGATCGAGGACAACACGGATAACTTCGCCGTGGCGACGCTCGAAGGAGCCTTCACCCAACTGTTGGGCAGCTTCAACCAACGTGGGTCCCCGCCACGCCTGCCCACGCAGGCCACGCTCTCGGTGGTCGAAGTTTATCCTTACGTCCCCT